>DATKEJ010000487.1:0-2975 GCA_035512315.1 Rhodothermales bacterium
GACTCACGGGAGGTATCGCCAGCGGCAAGTCGACGGTCGGCCGGATACTGGCCGGTCTCGGGTGCGTGCTGATCGACGCCGACCGGATCGTGTCCGAGCTGTACCGTCCCGGTGCACCGGGGTTCGAGGTGATCGTGGAGCATTACGGTCGTGGCATCCTCAACGA
Source organism: Rhodothermales bacterium (assembly GCA_035512315.1). Classification (GTDB taxonomy): domain Bacteria; phylum Bacteroidota; class Rhodothermia; order Rhodothermales; family DATKEJ01; genus DATKEJ01. The sequence goes on from DATKEJ010000487.1 coordinate 167, forward strand.
CGCCGGAGAAATCGACCGGCAGAAACTCGCCCGCGTCGCCTTCGGGAGTGAGCGCGAAACCAGGATCCTCAATCAGTTGATTCATCCGCTCGTGATCGCCTACGAGAACCGGCTGATCGATAACGAGCGCAGTCGTTTCCCCAACCAGCGCCGGATCGTAGTCGTCGAGGCAACGCTCCTTCTCGAAGCGGGGGGGAAGGACCGTTACGACAGGATCATCGTGGTGGATACCGACTCCCGTCTCCAGAAGAAGCGGGGAGTCGAGAGAGGGATGACACGGAGCGAGATCGAAAAAAGAATGGCCCGGCAGATGAGTCGGGAAGCGAAACTCGAGCAGGCTGACCACGTGATCCCGAACAACGGGGATCTCGACGACCTCTACGGTGAGACACTCGATGTCTTCCACCAGTTGGAAGCGGACCTTCAGGCGATGCCCCCAGGCGATTCGGCCTCCAAATGAAAACGACCCCGCCGAGGCGGGGTCGTTCACGATTCGATTACGGAAGTTTACTCGATATCCGTGTTGGTCGTATCGGTCATGACGGTGTCATCCATCATGGTCGTGTCGGTCATGCTGGTGTCATCCATCATGTCCATATCGGTCATGGCGGTGTCTTCCATCATCGGATCGACGTACGTGTCGGTAGCCGGATCAGTCTCGAACATCTCATCTTCCGTCACGATCTCTTCTTCTACCGGCTCTTCAGCACAACCAACGAACAACGCAACTGCGCAGACCATCGCAAATACTGCAAAAAACTTCTTCATCCTTGACACTCCTTTTTCCCTTTTGTTGTTTCTCAATTCGAGGCTCCACACAGAGCCTGTTACTGCTTTCGGTTGAGGCTCAGATCTCGTCCTCGATGTCGTCGGCGGCCTCTTCCATCTCTTCAGCCGCGTCTTCCATCTGCTCTTCCGTCATGGTACCGGTGGTGTCGGTGGTCATCGTGTCGGTACTGATCGGGTCGCTGTAAGGCTCCTCAACCACCGGCTCTGACGCAACTGTGTCAGTGACGACCGGTTCCTCTTCGGCACACCCGGCGGCGACGCCGAGCGTGAAAAGGACGAGCAACAACATGGCAAACGTCTTCCTGTTCATAATCTCCTCATTATCGAAATCGAAACGTACCTTCTGCGCCGGGCTCTCCCACCGAGCCAGTCAGAGGCAAACAAGATGTGCAACGCTCATGATTCCGAGCAGCGTATAGTTTAGGGCCGGCGCCTCTGATGTCAAGGCAACAGTTTCGCAGGCCCTGTTTTGGTGGTCTTGCACTATGAGCAGAACTGACTCAGGAACTCGCGCCTCAAAGCATATCGCAATCCCCGTGCCTCGACGCGTTCTTTCCTTTGACGGCACCGAAATCTGGTACGACTTCTACGAGGCTGCCGGGGACGCGGCGGTGGTGATTCTGCCCGGCTTCTGGCGCACTCGACGGCACCCGGCGCTGACCCAGCTCGCCGCGACGATCTCCAGGCGCGGCCATTCCGTAGCCGTGGTCGATCTGAGAGGACACGGCGACAGCGGCGGCCGATTCGGCTTCAACCGCGAGGAGTACCGGGATGTCGAAGCGGTGCTGACCGACGTCGAACGGCACCGCGGCCGGTTACGGCTCGTGGTCGTCGGACTGTCGCTTGGAGGAGCGGTGGCGGTCACCCTGACCGCGCGCAGCGATTTCGACATACAGGGCCTCATTCTGATCTCCGCTGTGGCCGACTTCGAAAAGATCCGGCCGCGAGTCAACCCGTTCGAGCTCCCGAGACATCTCGCGTTCGGCCAGGCGTTCCGATGGCCCCGATTCGACTGGAGATTTCTCCGCAGCCCGAAGCTCGTGGCCGCGGAGGAAATTCGGAACGTGTCGTGCCCCGCATGCCTGATTCACGTCGTCGGCGACTGGCTGATCAATCATGAGCATTCCCGCGCGCTCCAGGCCGCCCACCGCGGACCGTGCGACCTCCACCTGATCGAGGTCCCGGGCGGCTATCACGCCGACCGAATTTTCTCGGCAGCACCGGGAAGGGTCGAAGCGATCATCGAGAGGTTTCTCGACGAACGCTTTTCGCTCGACGTGGATGGGTCGTCCTGAGCTTGCAACTGAACCGCTCTCTGACGTACTGAAATCACGGAGGAGCCGGAGAGTGGCCTGGATGCAAGGCGCGCGGAGGTCCGGCCCCGCAGGCATAGTCGACCCTATGTCGAGGAGCCGGAGCGAGCGCAACGCAGCAGACTGGCCGCTATCCGGCTACGCAGTAGAGATCTGGTGAGAAATGCGAGTTGGGCGACGCGAGCGGCGTCATTTCCTGAAACGAGCGTTACGGTTTCAACGTCAGGAGCCGGCTCATTCGTCGCCAGGCGAGGGCGCGATGCGACGTCTCCCGCTTCTCGTCCCTCGTCATTTCTCCATAGGTGCGAGACGATCCCTCCGGTAGAAACCAGGCGTCCCATCCGAACTCGGTGCTTCCCCGCGGTTCGGCGAGCACGTGTCCCGCGACCGATCCTTCAGCCAGCAGTACCGTCTCCCCGTCCCACCTGGCAACGATGCAGCGCGCGGTAGCGGCATTCGAAGAGAGGCCCTGTACCATTGCGGAGAGGCCGTCACCTCCAGCCGAGGCGAGGAGCCATTTGACGAAGGGCCCCGGAAAGCCCCCGAGGGCATCGAGCTCGAGCGAGACGTCCTCGACGGCAACAGGGTGGGGAGCGAACGCCCGGGCGGCGTCCAGCTTAGCGCGGGTGACCTCCTCGAGCGACGCAGCCTGTATTTCCGGCAGATCGAGATCGACTCGACTGATCGTCGTGCCCAGCAGATGCTCG
>DATKEJ010000488.1:0-20403 GCA_035512315.1 Rhodothermales bacterium
CGCGCCGACGGAGCCAACTACAAGAAGTTCATCGACAAGGCCAAGGACAAAGACGACCCGTTCAGGCTGATGGGCTTCGGCCACCGGGTTTACAAGAATTTTGATCCGCGCGCGACGGTCATCAAGAAAGCGGCCAACAAGATCCTCTCGCAACTCGGCGTGAACGATCCGCTGCTCGAAATCGCAGTGCATCTGGAGGCGGCTGCGCTGGAGGACGAGTACTTCATCGAGCGGAAGCTCTTCCCCAATGTCGACTTCTACAGCGGTATTCTGTATCGCGCCATGGGTATCCCGACGGACATGTTTACCGTCATGTTCGCGCTGGGACGTCTTCCCGGCTGGATCGCGCAATGGCTCGAGATGAAGGAGGATGCCGAGAGGCGCATCCATCGGCCGCGGCAAGTGTACACGGGACATACGGTGAGGTCATACGTTCCGATCGCGGGGCGGTAGACTGAAAACGCTAAACGATAAACGAGAAACGCTAAACGACCCCTGCCGGGCCGGCTCCTTGGTGAGCGTGACCACACCCTGGACATGGTCCCCCGCTGGAGGGGGCGGCTGAAGCGACGTCTGGTCGATCTCAACGCAGCCTGGAGGAGTCGGACGGAGCGGAAGCCGGGGGAGGTTACTCTTGCAGCGCCTGCGGCAGCCCACAGCCACGAACGGAACAGGCACTCCAAACCCACTGTACCAACAACCGCAAAACGGATCGTGATGCAGTGGTGTCGATTTATCCTATTATTTCTATTGCCCTTCGGCCTCGTCACCGAGGCCGCTCGAGCCCAGTCATACTCCATCCTCGGTGACTCACTGGTGATGGAGCAGGCCGAGGCCGGGCTGCATCTCGTCTACAATCTCGAGTTCGACAGCGCCGGTGTCATTTTCGGCGAGATCAGCCGGCGGAATCCGGAGCACCCCATCGGACCGTTCGTGGAAGGCCTCAGCGTTTGGTGGCAGATCATGAGTAATCTCAACGACGATCGCCACGACAAGCGGTTCAACCGGCTCATGCAGGATGTTATCGATCGGGCCGACAGGCTGCTTGATCAGGATCCCGAGAATGTCGACGGTCTCTTCTTCAAAGGCCTCGGGCTCAGTTTCAGAGGGCGTCTTCACTCGAACCGGCGCCACTGGCTGCGGTCGGTTCGCGACGCCCGCGGAGCGATTTCGCAGGTGGTCCGCCTGGCCGAAACCGACGCCGAAAGCGACGATTTCTACTTTGGCTGGGGTATCTACGACTACTTCGCCGACGCGCTACCCGATGAACGGAAATGGCTGGTCCCGTTCAAGCTCTTCTTCCCGAACGGAAATCGTGAGCGTGGTCTCGAGGAACTCCAGAGAACCTTTGAGAACGGCCGGCTGCTGAGAGCCGAGGCCGCGTATTTTCTGTTCCAGATTTTCACCACATATGAGCCCCACTACCATCGCAGCCTCGAATACATAACGTGGCTGCGCGTCCGATATCCGAGGAACGTCATATTCCGCTCACTCGAAGGACACGCGTATGCGAGGTTCGGGCGCTGGGATGAAGCGGTGCGGATCTTCCAGGAACAGCTCGACGGCTGGGAGTCCGGCAGGCCCGGTTATACCAACGCCCTCGCCGAACAGAGTCTCTACTATCTCGCTCGCGCCGAAATGTCGCGCGGAGCCTTCCGGAGCGCACTGGATTACCTCAAGCGACTGAACGACCTGACCGAACCCATCGGAGATGAAAGCGCCTTCCACGTCCTTGGACTTCTGAGACAGGGCATGGCGTTTGACGCCCTCGGGCACCGCCCGTACGCGGTCATGCGATACAAGCAGGTCGTGCCGATGGACAACTGGTCCGACTCTCGCGAGCGGGCCAAGCGATACCTGAAGTCTCCATTTCGTTCACCGGTGCCGATTATCGAGCCCGACGTAACGGCGAAGCGGGAGGAAGCCGGGTAGATGCGACCATTCCGATATCTTGCCTGGAACGACGACCTGCATGGCGGCTCTCTCTCCACTTTCGAGAACCTCTTCAATCTGTTCCAACAGCTTCTCCTCATCACCGCGGGCGACGTGCAGGAAGCTCTGGAGTGGCTCACGGAACTCGATCGCCGGCACGGGCTCTCCGACGACGAGATGGGGGTCGGCGATTTTGTCGAGGAACTGAAGAACCGGGGCTACATCGAGCCCGATCCGACAGAGGTGTGGAAACTGACACCCAGCTCCGAACGCGGACTCCGGCGTCGTTCGCTGGAGGAGATCTTCCGCCAGATCGAGAAGGGCGAGTCCGGTTCGCATCAGGTGTCGGACTCTGGCACCGGTTCGGAGCGAATGCCGGAGACGCGGCCGTGGCAGTTCGGTGACGATGTGCATACGCTCGACGTAACCGGCACGCTCTCCAATGCATTTCGACGTGGCGGCGCCGATGAACTGAGCCTGACCGAGGACGATTTCGAAGTGTACGAAACCGACCATCAGACGGGAATGGCGACGGTGCTCATGATCGACGTGTCTCACTCGATGGTGCTTTACGGCGAAGACCGGATCACACCGGCCCGCATGACGGCCATGGCGCTGTCGGAGCTCATTATGACCCGCTATCCAGGCGACACGCTCGACATCGTCGCCTTTGGGGATCGCGCCTGGGAGGTGACCGTGCGCGATCTTCCTTATCTGAACGTCGGGCCGTTTCATACGAACACGCGCGACGGTCTCCAGCGCGCCCGCGCCATCCTCCACCGGAGGCGTCACCGCAACAAGCAGATCGTCATGATTACCGACGGGAAACCGAGCGCCCAGTTCGAGTCGAACGGCCGGCTCTACAAGAATCCGTTCGGACTCGATCGGAGAATCATCAACAAGGTCCTCGACGAGGCCGTCGTCTGCCGACGCGAGGGCATCACCATTACCACGTTCATGGTGGCGAGAGATCCTTACCTCCAGCAGTTCGTGCGGGATCTGACGGCTGCCAATAAGGGACGCGCGTACTACGCGAGCCTCAATCGACTGGGCGAGTACTTGTTTGAGGACTACGTTCGGAATCGTCGAAAAAGCCTGCGATAACTTCGACGTCCGATGCCAGATCACAGTGAGTCGTTTCGTCCGCGCAAGCGGCTGGGCCAGCACTTCCTGGTGGATCCCAACACGATCCGGAAGATCGTGGCGGAAGTCGAGGCCGACGAAGGGGCGATCGTCGTCGAGATCGGGCCCGGTCGGGGTGCGCTGACGACAGAGCTCTTCTCTCTGCACCCCGACATGATCGCCGTCGAGGTCGATCCCAGATCCGTCGAGTTTCTCAAAGCGAAGTATCCGGGCATCGACGTTCGGGAGATGGATGTGCTGTCCGTCGACTGGCGTGAGCTCACGAGCGGCCGGGACGGTCCGCTGGTTGTCGTCGGTAACCTGCCTTACAACATTACCAGCCAGATTCTATTTAGCCTTCTCGAAGCCGGGTGCGTGTCGCGCGCAGTGCTGACGATGCAGAAAGAGGTTGCGGAACGTCTCGTCGCGGCTCCGCGGACGAAGGAGTACGGCATCTTGTCCGTAATCACCCAATTGATGACCGTTCCCTCAATTCGGTTCCACCTGTCGCCGAACGTGTTTTTCCCCAAGCCCGAGGTCTGGAGCTCGACGGTTCGTCTCGATTGGTCTGCTGAATGGGCGGCGCCGGCTTCCTCGGATCCGGTTTTCCTTCGACAGCTGGTGCGCACCGCCTTCAACCAGAGGCGCAAGATGCTCCGCAACAGCCTTTCCCTGATGGGAGCCGAGCGCGGCTTCCATTTGCCCGACCGGGTCGCAACGAAACGCGCCGAGGAGCTATCGCCACTCGAGTTTTTGCAGCTCGCTGAGGAATTATTGTCGGAGTCGAGGTAGACTGTCGTTCCGTATCTTTCAGTGCCTTTCCGGCAGGAGCCCCACACCCGAATCACCATGAGCGACGTCTCGGAAGGAAAAGAGCGCGCAGTTCTCCTCCCCGAGGTCGACAACGATCTCGTCGAGGACATCGCCTCCCTGATCGAGAGCGGGCAGCGGGGCATGGTCGTCAACCTGTTGACCGACCTCTACCCGGCCGACATCGCGTCGATGCTTCACCACCTCCCGACTGACGACGCGAGGACACTTTTCGACTGGCTGCCAAAGGACATCGCGGGCGAGGTCGTTCCTGAGCTGGACGACGAATACCGCGCCGGCCTGCTTCAGTTTCTTCCGTCTCACCGCATCGGGGAAGTACTCGACGAGATGGAATCGGACGATGCGGCCGACGTTCTCGCCGATCTACCCCGCAGGATCGTAGAGGACGTCCTCCACCGGCTGGAGGATGCAGCGGAGGTCAAGGGCCTGCTCGAGTACGAGGAGGACACGGCGGGCGGCATCATGGGGACAGACTATGTCGCAGTCCTCGAAAGCATGACGGTCGGAGAGGCAACAGAGGAGGTTCGGAGGAACGCCGAGAGCGTCGAGCCGATCTTCGCGGTCTATGTGGTCGACGCGTCGCGAAGACTGTTGGGGATCGTCCCGCTCAAGAGGCTCCTACTCTCCAGGGCGAACGCCAGAGTCTCGATGATCCTCGAGTCCGACATCATATCGGTCACGCCCGAGGTCGACCAGGAAGAAGTCGCGCGGCGCATGGAGCGCTACGACCTCGTCGCCATCCCGGTGGTCGACGCTGAGCGCCGGCTCATCGGACGAATCACCGTCGACGACGTGATCGACGTGATTCGCGAGGAGGCTGAGGAGGACATTCAGCGGATGAGCGGTCTGTCCAGAGAGGAAATGACGTCGTCGGTGATCAAGATGAGCCGCGGGCGTCTCATCTGGCTGCTCGTTGGCCTCATCGGCGCCTTTTTGTCGGCGATCGTGATTCACTCGTTCGCCGGAGAGATCGAGAAGGCCGTCGTCCTGGCCATGTTCATTCCCGTCGTCATGGCGATGGGAGGAAATGCAGGCATCCAGAGTTCGTCTATCGCTGTTCAGGGTCTCGCGTCGGGTGACATCTGGGCGACCGACCTGTTGCGCAGGCTGGGGAAGGAGCTCGCCGTTGCGCTCATAAACGGACTCGTACTTGCCGTGGCTATCACCGTTATGGTGATAGCAATCTCCTATACCGGATTTCTGGGCAACGAGAACATCGGGCGTCTGTCTCTGACTGTCGCCCTGACCCTCCTGACCGTTATCATCATGGCCGGGGCGATCGGCGCGGCGATTCCGCTGGTCCTTGATCGATTTGGAATCGACCCCGCCCTCGCGACGGGCCCCTTCATCACGACGAGTAACGACCTGCTTGGGCTGATCGTGTACTTCGTTATTGCCACGCAGCTTTATCTATAAGACGTTCCAAGTTCCAGGTTCCAAGTTCCAAGTTTCCGTCCTCCAGAGGTTACGTTTAGGACATTCAAGGTGTCTATTGGTAAACGAAATGAGCATGGCTACTGCAACTAAATTTGAAGATCTGGAGGTTTGGCAAATTGCGTTCGATCTTGTCAAGGAGGTGTACGCTTTCTCTCGGAGGCCGCCATTCTCGCGGGACTTCTCCTTAAAGGATCAGATTCGTCGGGCTGCCACCAGTTGCATGACGAATATCGCGGAGGGTTTCTGCCGTCGATCGGCGACCGAGTTCTCACGATTTCTTGACATTGCTCGCAGTTCCGGAGCCGAAGTGCAATCGCTCCTTTACGTTGCGAGAAGTCAAGATTACATCTCGGATGAGCAGTTCGACGCTTGCTACAGCAACTGTCAGACCCTTCGTTTCAAGATCGGTGCACTCATTCGTTACCTAAACGATAACAAGGCAACGGCGCACCGAGTAGAGGAACTGGAACCTGGAACCTGGAACCTGGAACGTCTTTTATCCCGTCGTCTGCAGACTCCTCGTATCGTTGTATTTCGAGGGGCACTTGACGAGGATGTGCTCGGCCCTGAAGACGTCGCCGTCCATCGATCCTTCGACGACGACCGACTCCGCATCTTCGAAGTTCGGCGGTTTAGGGTTGTTGTAGAGCACCTTTCGGACACCCCCTTTGTCATCTTTCATGAGGAAGGAAAAGGTGTTGCTCGCGGGATCGTACTGGAAGTGATTGTCGCGAACCCACTCGCCGACGACGTGCGCGCGCTGTCCGGACACCGCCGCCTGCTCGAAGTTCATGTATCCGCCGACCTGCTCCCCGAAATTCATCAGCAGCAGCGACCCGAACGCAACCATGATGGCAACGCCGAAAATCGTCTTCTTCCTATTCATGTCAATCTCCTAGCGTGTCTTCGACTGGCCCTCTAAACCCTCATCGGAGAGCCTGCGTTCCAGGTCTTTGATTTTGCGGTCCGTCCGAACCAGCATGGCCACGATGCCGAACCAGATCACGAGCACGACCGCGAGTACGACGTACAGTTTGTCTTCTGCCAGCATGATTCTTTCAAGCGGGGAAGGATCGGCAACGGGCACTTCCGCAGCCCAGATCGAATCATACGCCGTTTCGACCCCTGTTGTTTGTGAGGAATCCCCTTGCGACTGCAAAGGGAGCACGAATTCCGAGCCCGTCCAGGCAATTTCTTTGACGTGACTATTCATTTTCGAGGCGCCGTTCGAGTAGGGTCAGGCGGACCCGCTGCGAATAAATCCACCAGAAAAGGGCGATGAACCCCATGATGGCGGGATAAAAAACGAGCCGCATGACAGGATCGGTGACTTCATCGAAGGCCGGATTTCCTTCGGCGCCCGGATGGAGGCTCTGAAATTGCCGCGGCAGTACGTACAACAGGAAAGGTACCGTGGCCGCCGCGAACAGATTGTAGACGGCCGAAACTCGGGCGCGCTTCGCGTTGTGATCGAAGCTGCTCCGGAGAACGAAGTACGCGCCGTAGATCATGAGCTGGACCGCCGCCATCACCTGCTTCGGGTCGTTGTTCCACCACTTGTTCGTGCCGACGTACCACGTAAAGCGCGCCCAGACCATCCCCGTAACCAGGCCGAGAATCCCGAACGCCATCCCGACCATTGCCGCATGAGACGCCCTCACGTCGTAGTCGAGATCCTCGGTGGAGAGAAACTTTGCCGAATACCAGGCGGACACAAGAAAGGCCGCCATCAGCGCGAACCACAGCGGAACATGGAAATAAAGATTGCGCGCCGTGTGCTCGAGGATGCTTATGCGCGGAATATCGAGCAGGAAACCCGCAAGAACGACGGCGGTCATCCACAGCACAATCAGGGATTTGAGCAGAGCCTCCGTTCGAGTTTTCATGGCGGATTCAGTCTTTCCAGATATAGTCAAACAGCAGGGTCGACGCTGTAATAAGAACCCCGGCATAGCCTATGAGGGTAAATACCTCACTGGTCACCGTGTCGAGCCCCGCACCCTCAATCGCACTCCGCGTTCCATTCACTACCGACAAAAGGAGCGGAACGAGGATCGGGAACGACAAAACTGCGAACAAAGGTCCCCTGTTCACGGCCTTGGCAATGATGGCCGACAGGAGCGTCGTGGCTCCCGAGAGGCCGATTGCGCCGAGCGCGAGAATCACGATGAGCGTCGCGGAATCTACCTCCTGAAAACCGATGACGACCCAGAAAGCAAGAGCGGCCACGCTATTAAGTGCGAAGGTCAGCATGAGATTGAACAGGAGCTTGCCGGCGAGTACCGATGACGGCTTCGCGTTCAGCTGGAGCAGGAGGACGGTTCCACGTTCCTCCTCGCTGACGAACGCATGCGACAGACCCGCGATCGCCGAGAAGAGGATGACGACCCAGAGCAGCACCGAACGCAGGCTCGGCGAAAGCGGCTCGTTCTTGACGGCAATCGCCACGACGAGCAGCGCCGAGATAACGAACAGCAGCAGCGTATTGATCGCGTACCGCGTTCGCAATTCGAGGCGCACGTCTTTCTCGAGGACGGCGAGAGCTCCTGTAAGCCAGTTCACGAGTCTACAAGTCTACAAGTCTACAAGTCTGCAAGTCTACAAGTCTACAAGTCTACAAGTCTGCAAGTCTGCAAGTCTACAAGTCTACAAGTCTGCAAGTCTGCAAGTCTGCAGTTGATTGGACTTCGGACTTTGGACCTCGGACTTCGGACTCGTCTATCAAAACTCCCCCACAAGAAGTATCTCAGGCTCCAACGAGTATCCGGTTTCATCCCGCACCACTTGCTGGACCAGTCGAATCAACTCCATTACGTCGTGTGCCGTTGCGCCGCCACGATTGATCATGATGTTCGCGTGCCGGTGCGTGATCTCCGCGCCGCCGATTCTCGTACCTTTCAACCCGCACTCATCAATTAGACGGCCGGCTCCTATCCCTTCTATTTTCTTAAAGATAGATCCGACGCTCGGTTCGGTATCGAGGGGAGGGTGTCGCTCCCGGCGCCACTCGAGGTTGGCGCGCATGACCGAGCGCATCCATTCGACGTCGGCGGGCTTGAGCTGAAAGGTGGCCGAGAGCACCACGTCGCGCCGCTGATGCAGGATGGAGTAGTCGTAGCCGAATTCGAAATAGTCGACGTCGACGACCCTTCGATCGCCCTCCTCGGTAAGGACTTCCGCCTGGTACAGCACTTCCTCCAGAAACATCGTCCGTTCCCTTTCGGGGGGCGGTGAAAGGAAATGCAGGTTCTGCCAGAGGGCCCCGCCGACGGTGGACGGGATGCCGACGTAGTGCTCCAGACCTGACAGTCCGGCGCTCACGGCCAACTCGATCAGATCCGGATAGACGATGGCCCCGCTCTCGGCAAATACTCGGTTGGTTTCGGATGCCAATGACGTCCGCGTCGCGCAGTTGCGGATGACGATGCCCCTGAATCCCCGGTCGCCGACGAGGATATTCGCGCCGACTCCGAGAACGAACCAGGGGGCCCCAATCGCGTTGGCTGTCGAAACCGCCGCCGCAAGCTCGTCGGCCGACGCGGCCTCGAGGTACCAGTCCGCTGGACCGCCGATCTTAAACGTTGTGAACGGCGCGAGGCGAACGTCGGACTGCAGTCTGCTAGGATCGAAAGAGTCCGAAAAGGCCTCCAGAATCAGCGGGTCGGGAATAAGATTCACCGAATTAGCACGCGGTTTGGGCAGGACATGTGAGAAAGTCGAACCTTTGAGGGCTTACACTGGTAGATACACCGCCGCCGGTTGGCGGTCAGCGTTTCAGACTTTCGGAAGGTCGAAAATCGCCAACTTTCCACAAATTTCAATCGTAACGACCAGACCATGGCAAATCCTTATCCAAACGTGGCGCGCTTCATGTCAAGACTCGGCTTCCTCGGCATCCTCGCCGTCGTGGTGGTTGCTCTCGGGGCCGGCTGCATGACTACTACGATCGGCGCGGGCGAACAGGGCGTCAAGTTCAGTTCGTTCAGCGGCACCGACCTCGAGACGACCTACGACGAGGGTTTCCACGTGCACGCCCCGTGGGCCACGATCGAGGCGTATGACGTGAAGATTCAGGAGCAGCTCGAAGAGATATCGGCGCTGTCATCCAACGGTTTGTCGATCGACATGGAGATCTCGATTCGATTCCGGCCCCTCACCGAGACGCTGCCCACATTGCACACGACCTACGGAACGGACTATTTTCGTAAGCTCGTCCAGCCTGAACTGCGAAGCGCGGCGCGTGAAGTCGTGGGTCGTTATTTGCCGGAGGAGCTCTACGCCAGCAAGCGGAGCGAGCTTCAGGCGCAGATTGGCGAGGGCGTAAAGGCGAGAGTCGAACAGGAGTACGTAATCGTCGACGCCGTTCTCATTCGGCACGTAGAGCTTCCGGACCAGATTCAGACGGCTATCGAGAATAAGCTGAAGGAGGAGCAGGAGGCTGAACGATACCAGTACACGATTCAGAAGGAGCGTCTCGAAGCCGAGCGGAAGCAGATCGAAGCGCAGGGAGAGGCAACGTATCAGCGAATTATCACCGAGAGCCTCTCAACGCAGTTCCTGCGGTTCAAAGGAATCGAGGTCACCCGTGAGCTCGCGCAGTCGGATAACGCCAAGGTGATCGTCATCGGCTCGGGCGCAGACGGGCTGCCGCTCATTCTCGGCAATCAGTGATCTCTGGGGGGGCAGATCGGAACGACTTCTTCGAGCGTGTCTGGGAAGTCGTGGCCAAGATTCCGTTCGGACGTGTGACGACGTACGGCCACATCGCGGAGCACCTCGGAGTCAAGAGTGCCGCTCGGACCGTCGGCTGGGCGCTGAACGCCGCGTGGGCCTCCGGCCTTCCGGCCCACCGTGTGGTCAATCGGTTCGGCGCCTTGACGGGACGGATGCACTTCGCCACACCAACGGTCATGGAAGAGCGCCTGCGGAGCGAGGGAGTAACGTTCGATGAGGAAGGGTGTGTCCGGCTGGATCTGCACCTGTGGATACCTCAGGAGTAATGCAAAATGCAAAACGCAAAATGGGGTCCGGGGTCCGGAGTCCGGTGAGGGGACCTGCCCGTCGACGAGCGAGCAGACTGACTTGGTAACGCTGTCCCCCGAGGGGCGGCTGAGCGCGACAGCCTACTCGTCGACTCAGACTCCTGAGTAGCGCGCAGCCGGGGGGTGCAACGGCGACTGTCCCCCTCCCGGAGGGGGCGGCTGAGCACGAAGGCCCACTTCGCGGCACGTCGGAGGAGTGCTCAGCCGGGGTGGTCAAGGGCGACCGGGACTTAGTGTCACAGATCCCTGAGGAACTCGGCGCAGCACGGAAGCGGGTCGGACGGACATCGGACTTCGGACGTCGGACTTCGGACCTATTTCTTTTTCTCACGCAGAGACCGGAGGGACTGGGCGCCAAGTACCAGGTACCAAGTACCAAGTACCCGAAGCATTCGACGCTTGACGTTCGACGTTCGACGCTTGACGTTCGACGCTCCACGTTCGACGTTCGACGTTCGCCGTCTACCTCACCGCCACCCTCTCCAAATCCTCCCAGAATCCTGGATACGAAACATTTGCCGCATCCGCTCCAAGGATCCTCGTTTCGCCGCCGGCGACCAGCCCTGCAACGGCCATCGCCATCGCGATCCTATGATCCCCGCCGCTCTCGATCACGGCGCCGCTGAGTTGAGTGGGCCCGAGGACTTCCAGGCCGGACTCAGATTCCGCTACGGTCGCGCCCATCCTGGCCAGACTTGCCGACACGGCGGCTATCCGATCCGATTCCTTGGCGCGTAGCTCGCCGACACCGGTGAACGAACTCGTTCCGTCAGCGCGCGTCGCCGCGACCGCAAGCACAGGGATCTCGTCGATGAGCCGCGGAGCAATCTCGGCCATTATCCGCAACGGAGTCAACCGAGCAGTCGCAACCGTGAGGTCGCAAACCGGCTCGCGTCCAACCATTCGATGTCCGGTTGCTACGAACCGTGCGCCGGCCTGCTCGAGCACGTCGAGGATGCCGGATCGGGAGGGATTGATGCCGACGCCGATCATCCGAACCGAGCTATCTGCGACGATCAGTCCGGCCACCATGAAGAACGCCGCCGATGAGATATCGCCGGGCAGACTCATGTCTACGGCGGATGGCTGAATCGAGCGATCCGACCGTATGACCGTGCCGCCCGCAGACGATTCGCGAGAAAGGCCAAGCATCCGCTCGGTATGATCGCGCGTGGGCACCGGCTCGATGACCGACGTCGTCCCGTCGGCGAAGAGACCCGCAAGCAGGACGGCCGACTTCACTTGTGCGGAGGCGACGGGGAGGACGTAATCGATCGATTTCAGCGCTGAGTTGCCTCCGATACAGATGGGCGCGCGGCCGTCCGTCAGTTCGATGCGGGCTCCCATTCGGCGCAACGGGTCCGCGATGCGATCCATAGGCCGGCGCAAGAGACTGCCGTCGCCGGTCAGCTCGACGGCGAACTCCTGACCGGCGAGAAGGCCCGCGAGCAGCCGCATGGTAGTTCCTGAGTTTCCGCAGTCAAGAGGCCCGGAGGGCGGCCGCAGGCTTCCCCGGCCGCGACCCTCCACAACAAGCGTGTCGTTCTCCCATTCGATCCGAACGCCGAGACTACGCAGACAATCGACGGTCGACAGCGTGTCGGCGCCGCGAGGGTAACCCTGAATGCGCGAATCGCCGTCGGCAATGGACGCGAAAATCGCCGCGCGATGCGCGACCGACTTATCGGCCGGCGGTCTTATCGTACCGAAAAGGCGCTTCGCCGGGCTGACCGTGTAGTCCATGCAGAATAGTCGTTTGTAAGCGGTCAGATCACAAGAGTTGCGACTCGGCATCCCGCACGAGCGCCGAACGCTCTTCGTATGGAAGGAATGCGTGCCGGAAACTGTTCAGAACGACGTTTTTCAGCTCAGCGAGGGTCAGCCCACAGTGCTGGTGAACCTTCAGCAACTCGTCGGTCACGGACGTGCGACTGAAGAGCCGGTTGTCCGTCGACACGGTAACGGGTACGCCGGTCCGAACGTAGCGGGTGAGGGGATGCTCCTCGAGGCTTGGCACCACATGAGTCTGTACGTTGCTGGTCGGGCAAATCTCGAGTGGGATCTGATGGTCCACGAAATACCTCAGGAGGTCGGGGTTCCGATAGAGCGACGTGCCGTGCCCGATGCGATGCGCTCCGCAGCGAAACAGCGCCTGTTCGATCGAATCGGGACCCCACGACTCGCCCGCGTGCACGGTAAGGTTAAGAAGGTTGTTTCGGGCATGATAGAATGCGGCCAGGTGGTGCTTGGGTGGGTTGCCTGCCTCCCCGCCGGCGAGGTCAAAACCGATGACTCCTTTCTTGCGATAGGCGATGGCAAGTTCCGCGAGCCGTAGCGAGGCGCTCTCCATGCGATCTCGCAAGCCGCAAATAATGAGCCCGGTCCGGATCCCGCACGACGCTTCGGCTTCCCGCAATCCTTCCAGCACGGCGTCGTTCACCTCCTCCAGCGTCATGCCTTCGGCTGTGTGGAGGATCGGCGAGTAGCGAACCTCGAGGTAACGAATGTTCTCGTCATGGGCGTCGAGCGCGAGCTCCAGCGCGGCGCGACGGAGTGCGTTCCTCGTCTGCAGCACGCCAATCGTGTAAGAGAACCACGAGAGGTAAGCCTCCAACGACTCGGATTCGTCCACTTCCAGAAGGAACTCCTCGAGCGCCTCACGATCGGTCGTAGGCAGAAGCGACGACTTCCCCTGCGATACCGAGAGATCGACCAGCGTCTGGAGCCGGACCGACCCGTCAAGGTGGCAATGGAGCTCGGCTTTCGGCCAGGCCAGAATCGTTTCGCGGGAGACCGGGGTCGGCGATTCGGACACAGATTCTACAGAGGTCGGTTTCTAAGGGCGTCTGGTACGCCGGCCGGAATCTTTCGGGTCCGGCACCTGTTAAATTTAAATTAGCCGTAACTTCTGCGCCCTGTGCACGCTCGGGGGGACCGGATTCGTGCGCACCGCAAACCTGCAACAACCAGTGGTTCATCCAATGGCAGCCAGTCTTGGAATTTTAGCTTTCAGCAGCATAGGTCCGATGGAGCTCCTCGTGATCTTTCTGGTGATCCTGCTGCTCTTTGGCGCCAAGCGTATTCCTGAGATTGCCCGCGGACTCGGGAAAGGCATCCGCGAATTCAAGAGCGCGACGAAGGACATTGCCGAAGAGATCAACGCGGCCGGCCGCGACGTGAATTCGGCTTCGCGAATCGATGCGCCGAGGACTCCGGTCAGCGGTACGACCGCGCGATCCTCGCAGCACGAGCCTGAAAGGAACGAGGCCAAATCAAGGCCGGAAGAATAGCCCTGCTAATCCAGGGCGATTGTTTCTTCGATTGCCCGCAGACAGTGCACCACGATCGATGGCTGACGGTTCGTATGCCCGCGCCCGAGAAGCGCTGGCAAAGAACGAGACCAGCTGCAAAGAGCTGGTCTCTTCTTTTTTAGATGTTATAGAGAAGGAGAATCCGCGACTCAACGCCTTCCTCCACGTCGATGGAGACGGCGCGATGGCGCGCGCGGAGGCGCTCGATGCCGAGCGGAGCCGCGGCATAGTCCGGCCGCTTACAGGACTGGTGCTCGGCGTGAAAGACGTGCTCTGCGTCCGGGGGGCGCCAACGACCTGCGGGTCCCACATGCTCGAGCACTTCGTGTCACTGTACGACGCTACGGCCGTCGACCGGCTCCTGCAGGCCGGCGCGATTGTCGTCGGTAAAATGAACTGCGACGAGTTTGCGATGGGCTCATCGAATGAGAACTCGTATTTCGGACCGGTCAGGAATCCCGCACACCACGACTACGTGACCGGAGGCTCTTCCGGAGGGTCCGCCGCAGCAGTCGCGGCATCCATGTGTCACGCAACGCTGGGGACCGACACCGGCGGCTCGATCCGCCAGCCGGCCGCCCTTTGCGGCGTCGTCGGACTCAAACCTACCTACGGACGGGTTAGTCGATTCGGACTGGTTGCATACGCCTCCTCATTCGACTCCATGGGCCCATTCGCTCGGACGGTCGACGATTGCGCCGGCCTGCTGCAGATCATGGCAGGCCACGACAAGCGAGACTCAACCAGTGCGCCGGTCCCGGTTCCCGACTATTCGGAAGGCAGGAGAGAAATTCCGGGTCTTCGCATCGGCCTGCCCCGAGAGTATTTCGCCGAGGGGCTCGACGAAGGCATTCGATCGGCGATCAATGACCTCGTCGAACGTTTCCGGGAAAGCGGCGCCGAGATCGTTGACGTCTCGCTCCCGCACACGCCGTACGGGATTGCCACCTACTATATCCTGGCAACCGCCGAAGCGTCGAGCAACCTGGCCCGCTACGACGGCGTGCGCTACGGCCATCGGGCTGACGTCGAAGAGGTCGAGCAGACCCTGTCGGGGGAGACGGAGCAGCTCGAGGCAGTGTTGCGCGAGGCGCAGAAGGGTGGAAGTCAGAAGGCCGTTTCGGCGGCGCGCAAGCGGCTCGATCTTCAAGACTCGCTGCTCCAGCGACTTTACAGCCAGACGAGAGCGGAGGGTTTCGGGGATGAGGTCAAACGCCGCATCATGCTGGGTACGTACGTCCTCTCATCCGGCTACTATGAGGCGTACTACAGCAAGGCGCAGCGCGTCCGCCGGCTGATCTCCGATGATTTCAAGAAAGCGTTCGAGTCGGTCGACGTGCTGCTGACGCCCGCTACCCCTTCGCCTGCATTCAAGATCGGGGAGAAGGTCGACGACCCGCTCGAGATGTATCTCAGCGACGTGTACACGGTGACGGCAAACCTGGCGGGGATTCCGGGGCTCGTCGTCCCTCTGGGCCGGCACCCGGCCGGACCGCACCTCCCGATCGCCGCCCAGTTGCTCGGGAAGGCATTCGACGAGGCGACACTTTTTCGAGTCGGTCGCGCGATCGAAGGTTTCACCGACAGCTCGAATTAGGCGTGAAGGTCTGCACCGCAGCGGTGCGGGCTTTAATTTGCGCCGCGATCGTGTCGCCACTTTGGCCGGCGCATAGACAACCGGATTCTACCTTAAATGAGCATACTCGTCGACTCGAGCACCCGGCTCGTCGTTCAAGGGATAACTGGCTCCGAAGGATCGTTTCACACGGGCCAGATGCTGGAGTACGGCACGAAGGTCGTGGGCGGGGTCACGCCGGGGAAGGGCGGCCAGATGCATCTTGGGCGCCCGGTGTTCAATACCGTGATCGACGCGGTTGAGAAGGAGTACGCGAACGCCTCCGTGATCTTCGTTCCGCCAGCGTTTGCAGCTGACGCAATCCTCGAATCCGTCGGGGCGGGCATCCAGGTGATTGTCTGTATCACCGAGGGCATTCCCGTAGCCGACATGATTCCAGTCTATCAGAGCGTCAGAAAAGCCGGCGCAAGATTGATCGGACCGAACTGTCCCGGCGTCCTGACGCCCGGACAGGCGAAGGTCGGCATCATGCCCGCCATGATCTTCAAGCCGGGATCGATCGGCGTCGTTTCGAGATCGGGGACGCTCACGTATGAAGCCGTGGATCAACTGACTCGCCAGGGACTGGGGCAAAGCACGGCTGTCGGGATCGGGGGGGATCCTATCGTGGGAAGCCGATTCGTCGACATCCTCGAGCTCTTCGAAGCGGACCCGGCAACTGAGGCCGTCGTGATGATCGGCGAGATCGGTGGATCGGCCGAAGAAGAGGCCGCCGTTTTCATCGAGCAGAAGATGACCAAACCCGTCATTGCGTTCATTGCCGGAAGGACCGCTCCTCCCGGACGCAGAATGGGGCATGCCGGCGCGATCATTGCCGGCGGAAAAGGAACGGCCGAGGAGAAGTTCGCCGCTCTCAGAAAGGCCGGTGCTACGATCGCCGAAAATCCTGCTCATATTGGTGCCGCCGTCAGGCAGTTGGTGTGACTAACCAGAGAATCGACCGGGCCGTTGCCGCAGAGTTCGTGACCTCTGCCGCCCGGTTTGTCGACATGCCGAGCAACGAGCTTCCCGAGGTGGCGGTTGTCGGTCGCTCGAACGTCGGAAAGAGCTCCCTCATCAATGCACTCGTCAACCGGCGGAATCTTGCTCGTACAAGCGGCACTCCCGGCAAGACGCAAACTTTTAATTTTTATTTGATTGACCAATCATTCTACCTGGTCGACCTGCCCGGACTTGGCTATGCAAAGGTCTCACGATCGCAACGCGAGGCCTGGGGCAGGCTCATCCGCGGCTACGTCCGTCAGCGGGCTGCGCTCAGGCTGGTCGTTCACCTCGTCGACAGCCGTCACGAGCTGACCGACCTCGACCTCGAAGTCGCCTCGATCGTACGCGAGAACGACCGGAGATATCTCGTCCTGCTGACGAAGACGGACAAGCTCAACCAGAAGCAGCGCGCTGCAAGCAGCCACCGGATCAAGGAAACGTTGGGATCGTACGGCCTCGAGATTCCCGTCATCGAGACGTCGGCCGTCAAAAAGCGGGGAATCGATGAGACCTGGGACTGGATCGAGGCGCTGCTCAGGACTGAAGGGGAAGGGTGAAAGGATTCGGTCGTCCCCGGCACACTAAGTAATTTGACGTTGACTCATGCAAAAAGTAATACTCACCGATCCGATCGACGGCGTTTGTCCAGAAATGCTCAACGCTGCCGGCATCGAGGTTCGTCTTCCTGACCCGGCCAAGCCGGAGGCCTGGAAAGATGAGCTGTCGGACGTTGACGGGTGGATTATCAGGAGCGGCACGCGCATCACGGCCGAGCTCATGAGCAGGGCCGTCAATCTCAAGGTGATTGGCCGCGCAGGCGTCGGCGTCGACAACGTCGATCTGGAGTCGGCCACGAGGAAGGGAATTCTCGTGCTGAACGCGCCGGACGGCAACACCATCTCGACGGCTGAGCACACCTGTGCCATGATCCTGTCGCTGGCGCGCAACATACCTCAGGCGGACCAGTCGCTCGAGGAGGGTCGTTGGGACCGGAAATCCTTCAAGGGCACCGAGCTTTACCATAAGACCATCGGCGTCGTCGGTCTGGGAAAGATCGGGATGGCGGTGGCGCACCGGATGCAGTCGTTCGGCATGACCGTCGTCGGCGTCGACCCTGTTGTTTCCGCCGCTGCGGCCGAGAAGCTCGGAATCGAGATGGTCTCTTATTCCGAGCTGCTCGAACGGGCGGACGTCATCACGTTTCACGTGCCGCTGGTGCCCGACACGGCGAACATGCTCGACCGTGCGGCGCTTGCACGATGCAAGAAAGGAGTAAGGATCGTCAACTGCGCCAGGGGCGGGCTAATCGATGAGGCGGCGCTGCTCGAGGCGCTCAAATCGGGCCGTGTGGCGGGGGCGGCCCTCGACGTCTATTCGGCTGAGCCGCCGCACGAGAAGCTCGGGGAGCTGGTGAAGCATCCGCGGGTGGTTACGACGCCTCACATCGCGGCGTCGACTGCAGAGGCACAGCGCCGGGTGGCCGAGCAAGTGACGGTCGAATTGATTCGGGCGCTGAAAGGGGAGCCGGTCGGCACGGCCGTAAACTCCGTCGCGATCCGCCAGGCCGCCAATCCGGAAGTGCAGCCTTATATCGATCTGGCCCGGCGCCTTGGAAGCCTGCTCTCACAGCTCACGGGTGAGGCCCTCGATTCAGCCGAGGTGCGGTATCACGGAGAGTGGCTCAGCACCTACAGAGAGATCCTCACGGTCGCCGCGTTGAGAGGCCTGATGTCGCGGTGGCGCCACGACCAGGTCAATCTGATCAATGCGCGGGTTCTCGCTGAAGAGGCCGGCCTGACGGTCGCCGAGCAACTACTGCCGCCCGACCGGAGTTTCAAGAATCTGGTCGAGATCGTTGGGTCGGCGGGAGGGCGAACGCGCTCGATTTCGGGCGTCGTGTTCGGAAACAATCGGCCCAGAATCATCCGCATCGATGAATATGATTTTGACTTTCAACCTGCCGGTCATATTCTGTTCTACCGGAATCAGGATCGTCCGGGGATGCTTGCGGCCGTCGGACGGGTGCTCGCAGACGCGGGGTTGAACATCGGGTCGCTCGTTCTGGGGCGAAAAGAAAAAGGCGCCATGGCGCTTACCGCGGTGAGCACGGATGAGCCTGTGCCCGACGATGTACTGAAGGAGGTTGCTGCCCTGGAAGGCATTGAGCAGATCCGAGCTGTCTATCTTGACTGACAACATCACTTGCCTGAAATTCTTTATAGCCGCCCGTCGCCATCAAAAAGTAACAACTCCAGAGGGCGGGGTATCTATTCGTACCTTGACAACTTCTTAACGAAGCGCTTATTTTGTTGAGCGCAATTTGCTGTAGCCACCAACTCTGCGATCTACGAAAGCCCTTAGATCGCTGCACAATCCAGATTTAGGCTAGTTAGACGTAACTGCAATTTTGAGACCGCTCTGGATTAGACTTTCGGGTAGAAACCATCAACAACCAAAATAAAAGAGGAGCAGGCGTTTCGACTCCTGTTTCGATAGTTAATCACAAAACATCACTCCAACGGAGGTCGCATATGTTTCGTAAGGTGAGTACGCTCGCGGCTTTCCTCGTTGTGTTGCCCGTGCTTGCATGGGCGCAGAACTCTGGAAAGTTGGCAGGTACCGTTGTGGACAGGTCCACGAACGAGCCTCTGCCCGGCGCGACCGTAGTACTCGACGGCACCCAGATGGGTACCGCGACGAATGCCAACGGGGAATACTTCATTATTGGAGTTCCCGTCGGCACGTACTCGGTCCGAGCCTCGTTTGTTGGCTACGAGTCCCTTCTATATGAGGGAGTCGACGTCAACGCAGGCTACACCCGCACGCTCGATTTCGCCCTGGGCGAAGACGTGGCCGCACTCGGTGAGCTCGTCGTAGAGTACGAGCGCCCCCTCATTCAGAAAGACGCTATCGGTGTGCCGAAGATCGTCACGGGTGAGGAAATCGCGCGCCTGCCTGTTCGCGGTATCGCCGGTGTAGCAGCGCTGCAAGGTGGCGTCGTGGCGGATGAGGGTTCGAATACCCTCAACATCCGCGGTGGCCGGGAAGAAGAAGTCGTCTTCTTTGTCGACGGCGTCAAGGTCATCGGATCGACGGCGGTTGCCCAGAGCGCAATCCAGGAGCAGGAGATGCTCATCGGTTCGCTCCCTGCCAAATACGGCGATGCCATGTCGGGCATCATCTCGATCACGACTAAATCGGGCGGTTCGAATTTCTTCGGCTCCGTCGAAGGGGTTACGTCTGAAGTGCTCGACGACAACGGATACAATCTCGGCGCCGTCTCGGTTGGCGGTCCCCTCGCAGGCGGTCTCAGCTTTTTCGCTGCGGCTGAATTCCTGCATCAGGACAACCGCGATCCGCGCGCTGTCGAGCCGACCATCCTGAGGACCGACCGGATCGAGTTCCTGCGCAATAATCCTCAGGTCCTTTCCTTCACGGACGCCAACGGAGATGAGCAGTACCTGCCCCTCCCCGGCGACCTTGCCAACGGAGCGGGCCTGAGCGACGCACTTGCGGCGATGAGCATTCCCGATGGCTACACGCTGAACAGCCCGGTGCCGATTACCGGTGCGGAAGTGGAGCCGATCGAGAACTTTAGCAAGGAAAGCGGCTATCCGAACTACGAACAGGACGTTGCCAGCATCAACGGCAACCTCACGTTCGCCCCGAGCCAGGCCGTTCGCGTTCGTCTGACCGGAAGGTACCAGAACCTCGAGCAGACGCAGCGGACATTCTTCAGCACCCAGGACCAGGAGCGGGCTACGTTCGCGTCGGACCGATTTGGCCAGGACGACCAGGAGACCCTCGGACTCGGCGCCTCGTGGACGCACCGTCTGTCGAACTCGACGTTCTATCAGGTCCAATTCGACTGGTCGAAGTTTGAGCGCTACCGCTATGACGCGGCGTTCTCGCAAGACATCGCCGACGTCCTTTTTTACGGCGATATCGACCACGCGGCTAACGCCACCGCCGCTCGCTACAAGCTCTGGAGCGGCGCCGACAGCACCTACCGCCGGAACTACTCCGACGGCAGCTTGCCGGCTCTCGAGGACGTGTACTCGGTGCTGACGGCTCCGGGCGGGTCCGACCAGGCCTACCTGCGCAACGA
>DATKEJ010000489.1:0-2103 GCA_035512315.1 Rhodothermales bacterium
ATGACAGAGGGGTGGAAGAATCAACCCTAATTTCTTTATTCTTCCACCATGGCGCTCAATATTAAGAATGAGGAGGCTGATCGGCTGGCGCGCGATCTTGCGGAGCTGACCGGCGAGAGCTTGACGGACGCGGTGATCGAGTCGCTTCGGGAGCGGCTCGAACGTGAATCGGGCAGAGTGCAGCACTACGGTGTGCGGGAAGACGTAACCCGAATCCAGCAAAGGGTCGCGAAGCTCCCCCGGCTCGACGACCGCTCCGACGACGAAATTATCGGCTATGATGAGGCCGGCCTTCCCGACTGAGCGAAATGGTTGTGGACACGTCCGCTGTCATCGCGATTCTGCAAGATGAGCCCGGGTCAAACGAGCTCGTGGAGACACTGATCGGATCCGCCGTCCGGCGAGTTTCGGCCGCGAATCTACTGGAGTCGGCGATGGTCATGCAGGCACGGTATGGCGACGCGGGCGAGGGTGAGGTGGATGTCTTGTTTCAACGTTTGCGTGTCGAGATCGTCCCGGTGACGGCGCAGCATGCTGAAATCGCACGATCTGCCTTTCGGCGATACGGAAAGGGCAGGCATCCGGCCGGACTGAACTTCGGCGATTGCTTCGCTTACGCTCTGTCCAAGGCCATGGCTGAGCCCCTGCTTTTCGTCGGAGAGGATTTCGGGTTGACGGATGTCGATAGGGTCTGACAGCCAGAGCCTCCGCACGTTGATGTGCGACGCGAGTGAGAGGATGCCAAATAGTGGCTAGACCCGGTGGAACTTGCCCATAACCGCGGCTTCATAGGCCATGAGCTTAGTACGGCGCGCCGCGTGAATCGACCGGCCTCATGCAGATGGCGCGCCAACCTGTGCTTCGCTCGACCGTCGCGGAGTGTTCCTGTCATTCAGCGTTGAGGGACCAGTCGTATTCCGTGTACTCGATCCGGAAGTCGCCGCTTAAGAGCAGGTTTCTGGGTGGACCGGCGGGGTAGAATTGGGCGAGGTATTGTCCTAGCGCTGAGTTACCCTCGGGAAAATCCTCACGGTACCATTTAAAAATTGGACTCAGCAGCACCTTTGTACCGTGCACGTCGATTCGGTTCTGAGTCGGTGAGTGCGCCAGAAAACGGGAGGCCTGGTCCGTCAGCTGGGCGTCGAGCCACTCGCCCGTGTAGGCCTCGCGCCGCAGGGGCGGGCAACTGACGGCCGCGCAGACGAGGGCGAAGTGGATGCGGGGCTCGTCAAACGTTTCGCGGATGATGTCGTGTTCGATCTCGTCGAGCGTATAGGCCTTCCGTCCGACTCGCGCAATCGGTTCTTTCCACGGCCCGAAGCCCTTAATGAATCCGAGTGTTTTGTTGATGTTGCGGATCGATTTTCGTTCGTCGTGTTTGATAATCAATGCAATGGTATACGCATTATACGCGTTGATCCACAACGCCAGGCGGCCTTGTGGTGAGAGCGTCTCGAGGTTCGCACAGTCGAGCGCGTCGAGGTAGTCTTCGAACGTCCGAGAAGCGGCGAACGCGGCGTAGTCCACCAGGCCGTCTTCGGACACGTGCCGACTAAGCAAGCGATCGAAGGCCGAATGGTCGAACGTGGGACGACGCTCAGTGCAATCCGGAGCCGGTCCCGGCGCTTGGCCGAAGCCGGACTGCGGTACGAAGGCGGCTCCGGCCAGGATGCCGGCTAAGGCGACGGCGAGGAGTCCGTCGCGGAGCATTGGAGCCATCGGCAATCTCACAGTTCGAGCCATCGGCAATCTCATGGGCATCTCGTTCGAGGAATATCTATATCTGTTCGGATATCGGGGGAAATGTTTCGCGAAGTGAGGAACTTCGAGACGAGGTCGGCCTGATGGCGCCATCAGAGAATAACAAGAGAATGTCAGATCGATGTCCAATTCACGGCAGCTCGCGCGTCGCTAGTATGTGGGCCATCCAGGCCGATTCCATCCCTAAACAAACGTCGAAGTCGCAATGCCCAAATACCTGTGCCTCCAGCGGAAGCTCTCAGGCGGATCCGGAGAAACACCCCCGT
Organism: Rhodothermales bacterium; assembly: GCA_035512315.1. Lineage (GTDB taxonomy): Bacteria > Bacteroidota > Rhodothermia > Rhodothermales > DATKEJ01 > DATKEJ01. The sequence continues at coordinate 2,028 of DATKEJ010000489.1, forward strand.
CACCCGCCCAAATGCAAGATGCGTATGCCAAATTCAGTGAGTGGCAGCAGTCGTTCAAAGAGAACCTCGACGATCT
>DATKEJ010000490.1:0-4523 GCA_035512315.1 Rhodothermales bacterium
GGTCGTCGTCTTCATCCTGGACGGGCGGCGTGTCGGTCTCTTCGGCCTGTGCGTCCTCAGACCCGGTGACGATCTTTTCGAGGGCACGATCCATTGCCTCCGACGACGGCTCGTCCGATCTCTTGACAGCCGTAACGATCGCATCGAGTGCTCTGGAGCGAATCTCGGGAAGCGCCAGATCGATACGGAGACGTAGGGCGGCTGTCTCGAGAACTCGCGGCGCATCCGGGTGAAGGAGCCCCACAATCCAAAGAAAGAATGGAAGGCCGAACTGGTAGCCGAACCGAATCCTGGCCGCCCGGTTACTGAAAACCTGAATCAGCCTCCGAGCCAGCAGCAGGTTATCCGACTCGTCCAGATCCAGGATCATGCGTTCGATCTCGGGAAGGGTCTGAGCTTGGGAGTCCCATCGAACCCGACCGGTGACGAGAAAGTGTATGAAGGCATCCGCTGCAGGGAGGGTCTCCGCGACCGGCATCATGTCGTCATGGCCCAGCTCCAGAAACTTCCGCCGGAGACGGCTGAGCAGCAGCTCGCGGATCTGATGGTCATCGAAGCGTTCCAGATCGAGGACTCCGAGATCGACTTCCATCCGCTGGATGCGGTACGGGCGGCCGTTGGGTGAATGGCCGTCGAAGACTTCCTCGAGCACGCTCCCCAGCGAGTCGCCGAATGCGCGTGCGAGGCGCCGGCGCGCCTTGAATGCAGTCGTCTGATCGCCGCAGGCGAGATCGAAGACGACCTTCTGAACGCGATGGGTGGATTCGGCCAATGGTCTACATCCGTTCTTAGCCTATCTGCTCGGGCTGCAAAATGAAATTCTCCTGCCTTGTTTCGCCGCTCTGGAGGTTGACGTCGCGAGTCTCCGTGGCGAAGCGCGGCGCCGAGACGGTAATCCGGTACGCTCCCGGCTGTGCGGTGAAGGAATAATTGGCCTCAGTGCGAGTGACGTTGACGGACTGGTTGGTTTGGACGTTCACCACACCCACCTCTGCGTTGGTGATCGGACGCGGATTCGCCGTCGGTGAACGCTGTCCAGAAATCAAGCCTCCTACGGTCGCCGGCTGAGGCTCTTCTCGAACCGGCTCCTCAACCTCGATGTCGCTGCAGTCGGTATCGCAGCACATGTTCGGGATGCAGAAATCGGCCAGGACGACGAACTCATCCAGCGGATCAGTGGTCTGCAACACCTCGGGGAGAACGCGCCGCGGATCCACGATGGTCATGGCTTGCGCCTGCGGTGCGATGACCTGGCGAGCCTGCATAATCTTGGCGCCGACCCTCTCGCGGTTGGTGTTCAACACCTGCTTGATGAACGCGCTTTGCGTGTAAAGAAGGATGAGGGTACCTCCGCGCTCGACGCCGCCCTTGTGCTCCATGCCCGGATTCCGCTTGGCATACCCGGTGAGCACGAGCTCCGAAAAAATGCGCTGAATGCGCTCCTGCAATTCTGAAGCCAGATTGCTGACCACAGTCTGCGGTCCGGTCGCCGCCACGGCGCCGTAGTTGTTCGCCAGGGCGAGGTTCGTGTTGGCTACGGATGCCTGCACGTCGGCTCCCTCGAACTTGGCGGTCTCAATGTATGAGTCGAAGGCCTGAGTGAAGCCCTTGTACCTCTGGTCGAAGGCCTGGAAGTCAAAATCGGCAATAGACGGTGCGCTGACGATTTCAATGAGCTCTTCGGTCTTGTCGAGCAGCGACACGGCGGGATAGATTTTCCCGGCGACGTCCTCCGCGTTGGCGTTCGGAGCGAGTGTCCTCGCGAAATTTCTCGTCCGATCGAAAAGGTTCGCGGAACTCGGCGCGTCTTTCACTTCCGCATACAGGCCCCCCAACGACTCCTGTGGATCGCTAACGTCGGTCAATTTTGTCGTGACGGCGCCCTTGGTGTAGGCAGTCTTTCGAATCTCGTTCAGCTCGAGCTCGGTCGTCTTTAAGTCGATCTTGAACTCCGTGCTTTCTCGGACGAAGCCGAGGTTCAGCCGCATGAATCGCCCTCCGACGTTGAGGGGAGCTCCTGCGCCCCCTCCTACCGAGTCGGCGGGAGCGCCCGCTGTGGACAATCCGGCCACCAACCTCGTGTTCATCCCCGAGATCAGTCTGACGATAAGGAAGAGGTAATAGAACAGGGCTGCCATCAGCACGAGAAACACGACGTCGAGGTCGCGCATCCGGCACAGAAGAAGCTTACGAAGGGCTTCCTGGGCGCCGATTCTCGCCTGTGCGCTCAGGTTCGCACTCGCTGCGTCACCCTGCATCGCGACGCCCATGAAGACCGGCTCGATCCCGAATGTCAGGCCGAGCTCGCGCTTCTGCGCAATGAGCTCCGACATCACCTTGCCGAGGGGTTTCCCGATAATCCCCTCGACACGGTAGAAATTCTGCTCATCCGCCTTGTACTTGAGTGGATGGTCGGTTGGATCGATGAACTGGTGCGAATACACCCCGCTCAAACGGTTCTTAGTCGTCTTCTGAAACGACCAGCTCCGATGCAAATCGTCGGCTGCGTTGAATTTGTAGTAGAACGGAATCGCCTTCTCCGACAACGCAACATCACCGTCTTTGCTCGGCGTGATCCGGATGTCCTTCGCCATGAGTCCGTCGGTATCGTACCGGTAGGCCAGCAGGTAGGTGCGATAGTGCAGCGAGCGGACCTCATCGATTCGATCGCCGCCCCAATCGTAGAGCTCGGACGGGATGAAGTAGTGACGGAACTGCTCGGGTTTCGTCGCCGGACCAATCCCAGTATTAGCTGTGAGAGGATCGAAGCTGAGCGCGTCTCCAGGTGCCGCGAAGTCGATCGCGAACGCCGCCGGCTGGGCGTCGGGAATCCCGAGAAGGACATGTTTCGGGAAACGCTCGGGATTCGGGCAGCACTCGGCCTCGATCCAGAAAGCCGCATTTAGGAACTCATTGTACGACTGGACGACGTCGTACAGGTATCCGTAGAGGTGTTCGGCTAGAAAGATGTTCTTCGTCAGGTCTCCGACGACGTTGGCGAAATACTCCGGGTTGCCAAAGGGCCCGTTCGGGAAGCTCGTAGCCGGATACATATCGGAGAGTATGTACTCGAAGGCACTGAAGCTGTCCTTCAATTGCGTCGTCAATTGCGGCCCAGTCGTGGCGACAATGCCCAGAATCCGGAAGAGTAGCTCGGAATAGTTGTCGATCCCATGGGCCGACGGATTGATCTTCTCGACGCTCAGTTCCTTCAGTTCGTGCCGGGGATGGTTGTGTCGATCGACCGGTCGTCCGGCAATTTCATGTTCCGTGTCGAGCATAGTCTGCGCATCCGCTCGCGTGACGAGCAGCTTGCGCAGGGTGAATTCCATTTCAGAACCTTTGTCGCTGCAGTCGTTGACGTCGCAGTTCCTCAGTGACTCGAGATTGCACTCCAGGAAGAGCATCACCACCTTGTCCGCGAGAAAGGCGGCGCTGATCGTGGTAGGGTTCGGCTCCGACGGGCCCGGCGTGTGGTCGTTCGGGAGCAGTTCCCAGAGTGGGATCTGATTCCCGCCGCTGTCGAAGAAGAACGGATACCGGGCCTCCTCGATGACGTCGTCGGGTGCCTCTTCCACGGACGGCACCGGAAGCGTATACGGGCGGAACTGGGTCAGCAGGCTCTCTTCGAGCGTGATGAGGTAACCCGCCGAGGTCACGGCGCAGCCGCCCGTGATTCGGATGCGATTCTCCGTCTCCTCGTAGGAGACATGGAGCCCGCAGACGATTCCGATGCCGATCAACTTGTTTCGGGTCAGTCGATCCTGCTGCTCCAGGTACTCCACCGCGTCGTTGAGCTGACCGGAGGTCAGCACCTGTCCGTTTTCAAAGACCGGGTAGGATGTCTGTGTAGTCATGACGGGTTTGAATTAAGAAGATCTATCATCAGAAAATCCCCAAGTTCGTTGATCCCAACCGCACCACGTTCTCATCCTCCCCTTCCGCACAGTCGTGCAGCCTCGCAGCGGGATAAATCGTTTTGAGCCTCTGAAGGAGCTGAATCAACTCCCTCAGCGTGTCCGTCAATTCCGTTTGATCGAAATCCTTGACTGATTTCGCTTCCAGCCAGGCGCGGTACTTCTCATCCAGTTCGAGCATCTGATCGTTGGCGATCCAGCAGATGCGCGCGTGGATGTGTGCGGGGGTTTCCTCGCGAAGCGTGCGCTCTAAGAATCGGCGGAAGTTCAGGTTCGTGAATCGCTCGGGCCAGTACGGGAGAACGACCGTGATTCGGAATGAATACGGATCCTCTTCGCCGCACGTCTCGCAACCCTCATCGAGGCAGACGTTCATCAGCTCATCCTGGTCGGTAAACGGCCGCAGCAGGATGTGCTCGAACAGGTGGAAGCCCTCATCATCGCAGGCGTCGTTTCCGAGCAGCAATTCGTCGTAGCGGTCAATGATGGCCCGGATCTGCTGGACGGCGTCGGCTTCCGTTTCAAATAGCTCGTCATGACGCAGCACGGCGCCTCCGGCGGCCATGGTGAAGAACACGTTGTCGACGCCCCCCGTCGCGTCGACCT
>DATKEJ010000491.1:0-3153 GCA_035512315.1 Rhodothermales bacterium
GTCCGTCGTTGTCGAAATCAGCAAAGAGCGGCGCCCAGCTCCAGTCGGTCTCCGCAACCCCCGCGAGCTGCCCGATCTCGCTAAACGTGCCGTTTCCGTTGTTGAGCTGCAGCATGTTTCGCATGTACTGGCGGCCGTATCCCTCGGCCAGCATCGCATCGTGCTTTTCGAAGTCGAAGGGGCCCTGGAGGAGCTTTCTCCTGACGGGGTCCTGCGGGATCATATCGAGAGTGTATATATCCGGCAGCCCGTCGTTGTTGATGTCGGCGATGTCCACGCCCATTGAAGAATAGGAGGTGTGGCCCATTCTCAGCCGGAGCTCTTCCGTAAACGTTCCGTCGCCATTGTTCATGTAGAGGTAGTCGTCCTCCACGTAGTCATTGGCTACGTAGACGTCAGGCCAGCCGTCGCCATTTATGTCGGTAACGGTAGCGCTGAGGCCAAATCCGATCGGATTGCCGAAGATGCCGCTCTCGCGGGTGACGTCGACGAACCGGCCATCGTCGTTGCGGTAGAGCTTATCACCAGCACGCGGATCGCGCATCTGCTTCATGAGCTCGACGTCGAACCGGCTGTACCGCTCGACGGCGTGGTTGACGAGGAACATGTCCAGGTCTCCGTCGCGATCGTAGTCGAAAAACGAGGCGTGGGTCGAGTAGGACGGGTCGTCGAGACCGAATTCGGCGGCCCGCTCGGTAAAGGTCCCGTCGCCGTTGTTTATGTACAGCTCGTTTCGGCGAAGCGGCTCCGACACGCGTCCGGATTTGCACACGTAGATATCGAGCCTGCCGTCGGCATTCACGTCGGCCATCGTAACTCCGGTCGTCCACCCCGCGCCGCCTGCGACGCCCGCTTCCTCCGTCGCATCCCGAAAACGCATCTCGCCCTCATTTATGTAGAGAGCGTTCGGACCCATGTTGGCGGTGAAGTAGAGATCCGGCCGGCCGTCTCCGGTCACGTCGCCCACGGCAACGCCGCCGCCGTTGAAGAAATACTCGTACGTCAGCACGTTGAGACCCTGCCGTTCCACGATCTCATTGACGAAGGTGACGCCGGATTCCTGAGGGGACAGGAGGGTCAGCAGCGGATCTTCTGGCTGCGGGTTACATCCGCCGGCCGTCAAGACAAGGAGGATAATCGAGGCTTTCCGAAGGCGGATTTCGTTCAGGGCCAACAACTTGGAGATTTCGGCGTGAGGTGAGCAGGGTCTATAGAAGATACGGCACGCATCCGTGCGGCAATTCTTGATCGTTACGAGAAGGAGACAGATATGGAGGCTCCAGGATTCTTGTGTTTGTTAAATATTGGGGGGGAATTACTGGCGAAACGTGTACGAGGTGAGGGATATGAAGAGCAGAACGGTTGATTCGAGACGGGGGGTACAGGCTGGAACGGGGATTGGAGTGCAAGCAGGAACGGGGGCGATCGTAGGGGCGCTCGTTATGTACTTCCTGGACCCGTCGCGAGGCGCACGCAGGCGCGGGCTGCTGAGAAATCAGGTCGATCACCTGCGCAGGAAGGGGGTTGATTTTGCGGGCGCGGCGGCGAAGGACGCCCGCAACCGCACTGTTGGACTGATTGCCAGAATCCGCTCAAGCCGAGTGCACGAGGGAGCTATATTCGACGACATTCTGGTAGAGCGAATTCGGTCCAGGATGGGACGCGTTGTCTCGCATCCGCGTGCGATTGAGATCACGTCGGACGGTGGAGCCGTCACGCTTCGCGGGGATATTCTGAAGCGTGAAGCCCGGGACCTGATTCATGCCGTAGAATCTATCCGCGGCGTCGAGACCGTAGTCAATCACCTCGAGATATACGACACCGCGGCCGGCGTGCCGCGCCTTCAGCCGGATGGCGGCGAGCCGGGTGACCGGCAGAATGTTTTTCAAGAGAACTGGGCTCCGGCGACACGAGCGGCTGCGGGGATTGCCGGCGGCGTGCTGCTGACCACTGGGTTAAGACGAGGCGGCGCATTGGGCGTTGGATCGAGCGTGCTCGGCATCGGCCTGATCGCGCGAAGCATCACCAACCGAGATGTGAAGCGCCTGACGGGAATCGGAGGGGGCCGGGACGCGGTCTCCTTCGAGAAGACCATCAGCATAGACGCGCCGGTTGAGGAAGTCTACGGCTACTTCTCCAACTACGAATACTTCCCCTACTTCATGCGGAATGTGCGTGAGGTAATGGATATCGGCGGCGGACGCTCCCACTGGACGGTCGCCGGGCCGATAGGCACGGTGGTCGAGTGGGATGCAGAGTTGACAAAATGCATCGAGGGCCAGGTCCTCGCCTGGAAGAGCCTGCCGGGGGCGGCCGTTCAGCACGCAGGGCTAATCCGCTTTTCCGGCAATCCGGACGGCAGTTCGCGCGTCCAGATCCAATTGAGCTACAATCCGCCGGCCGGCGCCATCGGCCACGCCGCCGCCCGGCTCCTCGGTGCCGATCCCAAGACCGAGATGGACGAGGATCTCGCGCGCATGAAGACCTTTATCGAGACCGGCCACGCCCCGCACGATGCGTCAAGGCCCGCATCCGAGCCCATACGAATGATCCAGGTGGCCTCGGAAGACGAACCTCCGGTGTGATTTCGGGGGTTGAGGCTCGCGGAGCCCTTCCGGAACGGTCAGCGCCTGTGCATCAGGTCGAGCAGTCCGTCCACGATCGCCCCTTCAGCGCCTACTTTCGCCCGGCTTACCATTACTTCGTAGCCCGGCGTCTTGAAATCGTTGTCCCCGGGCAGATAGCCGCTCGATCCATTCGCATGTGTGATCATGATCGTGTCGCGGAACGGGGATTCGTTTTTCAGGTGCTCGCCGATTCGCGTCAACACTTCACCGGAGACACCGGCGAGGGCCACGTGACCGACCATGAGCAGGGAGACCCGGACGGCGAGGGAGTCGGCGTCGACGAACGTGTAGGAGCCGTCCGGGCTATACTCATTCGGATGCTTGCCCGGAACTCTGACGACCTTCTGCGCCGCGTATGACCTTCTGCGCCGCGTATATGGCGGCCGAGGGCGTCGTTCTCCGGATGTCGTCGGCTACACGAATGACTTCTTCGCCAAGAAGGCGTCCCTGCAGCTCGAGGGGCCTTATGCGCCCGCTGTCGAGGTCGTCGAGGACGGCGTAGATCGGATTCTGATCGCCGGCCGCG
>DATKEJ010000492.1:0-4857 GCA_035512315.1 Rhodothermales bacterium
CCCGTCATCGATCAGGCCGAAGCCGATTAGTTTCTCAACGGCCCACTCTGCGCGACTGCCGGATTCGAGGTCCGGAGAGGCCTGAGCGACGGCACTATGTGGCGTCACCAGGCCGACGACGAGACCCGCAGCCGCAACCCATCCCGACATACCGCTCGGCAGACCGAGACGCACAAACCTTACCCCAATGTGCGGGCACACGAACCAGGTTCGGCGTTCCATAGGCTGTATCGCGTGGACAAGGGGCATCTATCGGAATCGATCCCGAACGCTAGCCCGCGACCGCCATGACTTCCTGCACATCCGCCCGGTACATCCACGTGTCCTCTCGGATGTAGTGTGTTGCGAATGCCCTTCGGACCCGATCCTTCGTGCGGTTGGCGTACGAGCCGTGAATCGTGAGTCCTGAAAATATCACGCCGGCGCCTTTCGGAACGGTAAGTCGTTGGAGGCGACTCATATCCAGCCCTTCGATCTCGAACGAATACATGTGCTGAATCCACTCCTTTCCATCGCGGTCGCGCATCGTGTAGTCGAACTCCCACGAGTCGTGCTCCTGGTCGTTCTCGTTCTTGTGCGTCTGGTAAAGGCCGTCCTTGTGGCTTCCGGGAACGACGCACAGGCCTCCGTTCTCCACGTCCGTATCGCTCATAGCGATCCAGCAAGCAATCAGAGTATTGGGCTCGCATGGCAGGTAGTGGAGATCCTGATGGAGCGCGACGCCCTGGCCTCCAGCCTGCTTGTCGCCCGAAGGCTTCTTCTCCATGTACATCGTCTGAACGATCATCGGCCGGCCGCCAATCAGTTGACTGACCGCCTCGGTGACCTTCGGGTGCACGGCAACGTAGCGCCAGGCCTCGTCGCTGGCGTGGTGGCGGAGATCGTGCCTCCAGTTGTCGGGTTTCGGCTGCTGCTCGTAAGACACGAAGCGGTCAACCTCTTCCCCGGTCAGTAAATTCTCGACGATGATGAAACCGTCGCGGTGGAATGCTTCGATCTGTTCTTTGGACAGCATGCTGATTACCTCGTTCTCAAGACTGCTTTTGATTTAACTAAAGTCTGCCGACCGTCAAGCCGCCGTCCACCATTACGACCTGGCCGGTCGAATACGGGAGTTCGTTGCGACACAGCATGACGACCGCCTTCCCGACATCCTCCGGTGTACCCCACCGCGGCTGGAGCGTGAGCCCCTCTGCGATCATTCTGTCATACTTCTCGACAACCCCGCTCGTCATGTCGGTTTTTATGATGCCGGGGCGGACCTCGAACACGGAAATCCCGTGTTGGGCCAGCCTGACAGCCCAGAGTTGGGTCGCCATGGCAATCCCGGCTTTGGATATCGTGTACTCACCCCGGTTCGTCGATGCCAGCGTCGCGGAGATCGATCCAACGTTCACGATCGTCGCAGTGTACGACGTCGACTCTTCGGCCTGAGACACCATCCAGTTCGCAACTGTCTGCGTAAGGAAGAACGGACCTTTCAGGTTGATGTTCATCACACGGTCGTAGCTCTCCTCGGTCGCCGAGAGAATATCGGCACGTTCCAACGGAGCCACGCCGGCATTGTTGACCAGGGCGTGCAGCGCGCCGAAACGCTCTCGGACGGCGTCGACGAGCCTCGCGCGATCAGAAGCCGCCGCCACGTCGCTTTGGACGTAGAGTACTTCCGTTCCGTTTTCCCTGAGCTCATAGAGCACGGCGGAGACGTCAAGCTCGGGCTTCGTGCCCGACACCGCCAGATTGTATCCCTCGGCTGCTAGACACTTGGAGATCCCGAGACCGATGCCTCGCGCTCCCCCCGTTACCAGTGCAACCTTATTCATGGGCAGATCTCACTTTATGAGCGGCGGTATGTCTACCCAGCAGCCGGACTCCCACGATTCCAGTCCGAGCTCAGCCAGCTGCACGCCCTTCGCTCCTTCCAGCAGATCGTACTTAAACGGTTCATCGGCCACGACGTGTTTCAGGAAAAGCTCCCATTGACGCTTGAACGCATTGTCAAAATCGTCGCCGGCTCGGTACGGTTCCCAACCGGCCCGGAAATCTATGGGATTCGGGATATCAGGATTCCATACGGGCCTCGGCGCGGCGGCGTACGACTGAATCCAGCAGTCACGCAATCCCGCAACGGCGCTTCCCTCCGTACCGTCAACCTGAAGCGTGAGAAGGTCGTCGCGCCGTACGCGCACCGTCCATGACGAGTTGAAATGAGCGATCACGCCGGCGGCCAGTTTGAACGTCGCGTATGCGCTGTCGTCGGCGGTGCAGTGGTACGGATTCCCCTGCTCATCCCAACGCTTCGGAATGTGGGTGGCGCCCAGGCATGAAACTGACTCGACCTCCCCGAAAGTGTTATCCAGCACGTACCGCCAGTGACAGAGCATGTCGGATATGATCCCGCCGCCGTCTTCCTTTCTGTAATTCCAGGACGGACGCTGCGCGGGCTGGCGGTCTCCCTCGAAGACCCAATATCCGAACTCGCCGCGCAACGACAGCACCCGGCCGAAGAAGCCGTCGTCGATGAGGGACTTGAGCTTCAGCATCCCCGGCAGCCAGAGCTTGTCTTGCACGACGCCGTGCTTCACGCCGGCCTTGTCCGCAATGCGATAGAGTTCGTAAGCGGAGGCAGTGTCGAGTGCGGTCGGCTTCTCACAGTAAACGTGCTTTCCGGCTGCAATCGCCTTCTTCACGGCGTCGACCCGGCGGCCGGTCGTCTGTGCGTCGAAGTAAATGGTGTTTGATGGATCAGACAGCGCCTCGTCTACGTCCGTCGTCCATCGAGCGCCGTTTGCTCTCTCCGATAATTCTTTAAGTTTATTGATATTACGCCCGACCAGAACCGGCTTGGGAAGGATGACCGTCCCGTCGTCGAGGTGAACGCCGCCCTGCTCGATGATGGCTAGAATGGATCGGACGAGGTGCTGGTTGGTCCCCATCCGGCCCGTGACGCCGTTCATGATGATGCCGAGTTCGACTGTCATGTTGTGCTGTTTGATGGCGCATCCGTGCATTGCGGCCAGGCCCCATCCGGGAGCGCGGGGACGTCAACACCGGCCCGCGGTAGCGTCCCTGCCAGCTCCTGGCGCCAATGCGCGACATCTCCGGCCGGCCCGTAACAGTACACCATGACCATCAGTTCGTCACCAGTGTTCGTCAACTGGTGATACTCGCCTGGTGGGATGAATATGGCCTGCCCAGCCTCCACCGAGCGTATCTCGTCGCTGAGACACATCTCTCCCCTGCCCTCGACGATAAAGTAGATCTCCTCCTGGTCCTGATTATGCCATGGCACCTGGCCGCCCTTCGGCTCGAGAACCACATAACCGAGGCTGAAATGCTCGCACTGGATCGGCGACACGCCGCCCACGAGGTTTCTCGTCCGCCTTCGCGCGGGGTAAACCCGACCCTCGATTTCTTTCAGATCCGCAATGATCATGAGCTTGCCTACAGGTAAAACTTCAGATACGGTCCGCCGTTCGCGAGCCGTTGGACATAGAGCACGGCCTCCCGGGCATGATAGTCACCCCACATGGTGGACTCTCCGCAGGCGGTCGTAGCGCCGTCGGGCACGTGGTCCCACCGATTGGGCCAGTGATACACCGAATGAAGGATCAAACCTTGGTGATCCGGATCGGTACTGAGGTACGGGTCGTCAAGAAGGGTCTCCAGAACCTTCAGCCCGGCCTGCCAGTAGCGCGTACCCTCATCCTCCAGACCGAGATAGCGGCCCAGCCGGAGCAGGCCCTGCGCTCCGATCGATGCCGCCGAGCTGTCCACCGGCTCGAGCCCGTTGTACGGGTCGGCAGCGTCGGAGGCGTGACCCTCGATCGCCGACAACCCTGGCGCGCTTGTGTCCCAGAAAGGAACGCCGCATGCCGGCGTACTCTCGATGTAGTAGTCGCAGGTAGCCCGAGCCGCCTTTGTCATGATATCTGCGATCGGCCCGCGCCCGTCCAGATGATCGAGATCCTCGTCAGACACGCTCGGAAGGAACTCGAGCAGCTCCGCATAACCGCACATGACCCAAGCAAGCCCGCGCGTCCATGTCGAGAACGGCGAGTAGCCCTGTTGAGTGCTGGGGCATCGATACGATCCGTTGCGTGGATTAAAGATGCTCTCGTGCACGACCCGACCTCGCACGTCGTACCCGTCACGGCCCTCCCCGTAATAGACGTTGTACAACGCGGTCGTCCGGGCATGCTGGACCAGACGGTCGAGAAGTGATATTGGGAGGTCGTTCTCGCCTTTGAGGACCTGTCCGAGCTGGTGCGCCAGGGCCAGCGACCTCATGGACCGGATCGTGTCCGAAAACAGAGAATGCGGGCCGTTGAACGAATGTACATATCCCTCGGCAGCCGAAATCTCCGTCCATCTCGCGGCCTGGACGGCGCCTGACGCTTTGAGCGCCAATTCGTAGAAGGCCCTCTCCCAGCGGTTCTCCTCGATCCCGCCCTCATTCATGAGCCGGAGGAGGGCTCCGTACGTACTCACATTGTTGAAGCCGTGATCGTGCACGCCGGTATTTGTCACGTGCGAGGCCATCTCGTCTATCGTTCGCTCCCTGCCGAGATCGAGGAATGCCCGATCTCCGGTGGCGTCAAATTGGAGGATCGACGATCCGATCTCGAAGCCGTGCGTCCATTCGGTCCACCCGCGAAGGGCGTACTTGCCATCCACGGTATAGACCGGCGCTCCCGTCGAATGGTCGAACTCGCGGTCTATTGCGAGGATCTTGTTCGCGGAGAGCTCCCAGAAGCGGCCGGCCTTTCGATTTATGTCGGCGACGGACGGAGGATCGGAGAGATCGATCATCTTATCCCAGAACGGGGAAGGCGGTGCCGCGCAGCGGCTCGCCCT
>DATKEJ010000493.1:0-6372 GCA_035512315.1 Rhodothermales bacterium
CGCCCGCTTTGTTTGGCCGCGCGGTCGAGTCGTTCCTCCAGCTCGGGATCCAGTCGTATGGTGAGAGCGGACGTTTTCATGCATGACAATGTATGACATGTCGGGATTTGGGACAAGGAGGATGCCCTTCGTCTTCTATGAACCTTGATAGGGTGCAGCCCCCCTGATTGCCTAACTTTGCCGAAACACTTGAGGCTGAAAATCAGGAAATCCATGGCAAACTCCGCAGCTCGGTCGCTCGAAGACAAACTGAAGGACTGGAAGAACCCGGTCGAAATGCTCCGCAACTCGCTCGTCGGTCCGTACGTCTTTCCGATCGCGAGTGAATTCAGCAACTGGCGGGACGAACAGGCTGCATGGCAAGAAACCGCTGTGCTGTTCGACCTTTCAAATCATATGACCGACATCCTGTTCGAAGGGCCCGATATCAAACGGCTCTTGTCGGACCTGGCGGTCAATAGTTTTGCGACGTTCGGCAAGAACAAAGCCAAGCAGATCGTCTGCTGCAACGAGGACGGTTTCGTCATCGGCGACGCGATTTTGTTCGGCCTTGACGAGGACCGTGTCAACATCAGCGGCCGGCCTTCCATTCCGAACTGGGTCGCGTTCAACGCCGAAACAGGAGACTACGACGTAACCGTATCGCGCGACGAGCGCTCTGTCGCGAACAAAGCACAGCGTCGCAATTTTCGTTTCCAGGTCCTCGGTCCAAACTCCGAGGAGATCCTTCGCCGCGTTGTTGGAGGCACTCTGCCGGACATCAAGTTTTTCAACATCGGTCACGTCACGATCGCCGGGAAGACCGTTCATGCGCTCAACCACGGAATGTCGCGCACCGGCGGGCTCGAAATCTGGGGGCCAACGGAATACAGTTCGATCATACGGCAGGCAATCGTCGAAGCGGGCGCAGATCTTGGACTGAAGGAAGTCGGTGCGCGTGCGTATTCGACTGTTTCTCCAGAGTCTGGCTGGGTTCCGTCGCCGATGCCGGCGATCTATGCGGAAGACTCGATGCGGCCCTATCGTAAATGGCTGCCCGCCGACGGGTTTGAGGCAAATGCATCGCTGGGGGGCAGCTACTATTCCGACAATATTGCGGACTACTACCAGACTCCTTGGGACCTGGGCTACGGGAAGCACGTAAAATTCGACCATGACTTCCTCGGGCGCAGCGCGCTCGAGAGACTGGCCGATCAACCACACAAGAAGAAGGTCTGGCTGGTTTGGGACGACGACGACGTGATGCGGATCTACCGGAGCATGCTCGGGACCGGCACGCCGTTCAAGTACCTGGAGATGCCTGGGGCGCAGTATTCCACGCTTCCGTTTGACAAGGTGCTGCAGGATGGCGAACTGATTGGCCTTTCCACCTACAACGTGTACACGGTCAACGTCGGCCATTGGTTTTCGCTTGCCATGATCGACGAGGACAAGGCGGTTGACGGCGCAAAAGCCACCCTGATTTGGGGTGAGGAAGACGGCGGGTCGGCAAAGCCCATTGTTGAACGGCACGTTCAGACCGAGGTGCGGGTGACGATTCGGACGAGTAGGCCGGTTTTGGGTGAATAGGATGGACGGGGGAAAGAAACGTGGGCATCATTTATGAGATCGAAAAACTGATCAAGGGCCCGCTGTTCGACTGTCAGAACTGCGGGCAATGCGTGCTCTCGCACACGGGGCTGATCTGTCCGATGAACTGTCCGAAGGGCTTGCGCAACGGGCCGTGCGGCGGGACGCTCAACGGGAAGTGTGAGGTTTTCCCCGAACGTGAATGCGTGTGGCTGCGGATTGACTCTCGAAAGTCGATTGACCCAGACACCGTGCATGCGCCGGTGGCCCCCGAGTTGTTCAACTCGGCCAGCTACGTCAACTTTTTCAATGGGAAGGACCGTGAGACACGGCTGCCGCAGCCCGTGATTGAGAACGCGGCGATTGCCTCGACGTCCGATCTAGCGAACAAGATGTATCGCGGCGAGTTCGTCGTGACGCTCGAGATCGCATCCCCGCGGACAAGGGAAGGACTGACCCGGGTCGAACGGACCATGCAGGGTGTTGCGGAGCACGTGGACGCCGTCAACACGACCACAAATGCCGGCGGCGTGCCGTCCCTGCATTCGATGGAGACTGCTAAGGTTGTGACGGCACATGGCGTGGAGTCGGTGATTCAGTTCTGCGGCAGGGACGAGACTCCGGAAGAATTCATCGGCTCAATAGAGGAAGCCGTGACTGCCGGTCATGGCAATTTCCTGTTCCTGACGGGCGATTGGCCGCCGGACACCGAGCGAGCCGTGAATCAGGACTACTGGTTTCCGATGGACAGCCTGCAGATGGTTCACCTCGTGAACAAGAGGCTTCCGGAGTTTCAAGAGCGCTTCGGCGCGGTGCCGTTTATCGGCGTTGCGTCCAACCCGTTCACGACGCCGATGGAGACCAGCGTGCAGCGGCTGCACAACAAGCGTCATGCGGGCGCGCGCTTCAGCCAGACGCAGGCGATCACTAACGTCGGCGTCTACGCTGAGTGGTACAAGGAGCTTCGCAGAGGCCGCGAGGATGAACCGCGTTTGACGATCCCGTCCGTGCCGTTGGTCGGAAGTCGACGGGCTTTCGAGGTTCTCTGCCGCCTGCCTGGCATATATGTTGACCCGTCGCTGCATCAGGTGATGGAGAACGAATCGTTTCAGCGCCCCGCGCTGGAGTGGGCATTCAAGATTGCGGAGGGGGTAACGGAGAACGGAGCTGCCGGCGTCCACGTCATGAATTTCGGGATGCCGCCTGAATTGATCCGCGAGTTCCTCGTCGAGATTCGAAGCAGGGCGGATGAGGCGCGGGACAGGGCGGGGGTTGGGAGGGTCTGACTCAGCGTGGCTCGATATGATTACGAATCCAACTCGCCAGTGCTTCCTCACTGAGCGCGCCGGCCGCTACATCCACCATCACTTGAACAACCTCTACTTCTTCGGCCACTAATCGCATCCCATTGAGGCCGAGAAAAACATACATGACTTGAAAGGCTACGCGTTTGTTGCCATCAATGAAGCCGTGATTTTTGGCTAAGCCAAAACCGTACCCGGCGCATAACGTTGCCGGATCGCTGCTTTGTTCATACGCCCAACGTTGTCGCGGACGCATCAGCGCCGACTCAATCAGCCCTTCGTCGCGAATGCCGAGCGATCCTCCATACTGCCTGATCTGGTCGGCATGAATGGCACTCACCCAGGCCCGCTCGATCCATTTCGGTTCTGGCATCAGCGGGGTCATTTGGCGAGTTCCTGCATGGCATTGCGGTAGGTCTTATTCCCCTCCTCATACAGTTCCATAGCCTGCGCAAAATCGGGGTCAAACGGTGTGATAAGCAGGCCCAGCTCGGTTTCGACAATGAATACCTTGTCGCCGGCGGCGAGACTATGGCGCTGCAAAAACTTTTTGGGAATGGTCATGCCCGTGGCATTACCAATGCGTCGAATAGCGACTTGCTTGTGCATGGTGGGAAAAACGTCAGGTTTAGAGTAATCACATTAGTGACTACTTCTGGGGGCTGGAGTTCCGCGGTGTCTTCTATCGCGCACTCATTGCTTTGGGACCGGCGAGGCGTTTTTGGCGTATACTCTTCGCTATTCTACATTATCCCAACAATTAACGATGACACGCGCCGCCGAGCAGATTTTGCGTGAGGCCCTCGAGTTGGATGAGTCGGATCGCGCGACTCTCGCCGGTTTATTGATTGAGAGTCTTGACGACGAGCAGGAAGAGGGCTGGGCGGAGGCTTGGGCGGCTGAGATTCAGCGTCGCGCCGGCCAACTTGACTCGGTCGAAGTCAACACAATTCCTTGGGAGGACGTACGTGCTCGACTCTTAGAGAAGCAGCGTGGCGCGTCTGAAATTTGAGATCCATCCAGAGGCCGCGCTGGAACTCGAGCGATCCTACGAGTACTACGCCTCCCGAAGCCTCATTGCTGCGGATGCCTTTCTTCATGAGATCGACGCCGCCTTTGACGGCATTGTCGAGAATCCTTCGCTTTGGCCCCAATATCTTAAGCAATACCGGCGAAGAGTGTTGACCCGGTTCCCGTTTAGCGTCGTGTACCGCGTGGTCGACGACGTAGTCGAGGTGGTGGGGATTGTTCACGACAAGAAGCGGCCAGGATATTGGGAATCGAGATAATCTTGCGACCAGCAGGCGCTCCCAATTGTTCTACTTGCAACCGCGACGACAATCTGCTATCGTTCGGTGCAAAACGATGGTCGACCAAGCAGAACACTCCGCGATGCTTCATCCGAATCAAACTCCTGCCGCCATGTACGTCCCCCGTTTTCTCCTGGTCACCTGTCTCCTGCTCACTTCCGTCGTGCTCGCCTCCGCGCAAGTCGTCGCCATCCGCGCCGGTCACGTAATCGACGTGGCGGCGGGATCGGCCCTCGACAACCAGGTCATCCTTATCGAGGATGGCGTGATTACGGCAGTCGGTTCCGACGTAACCGTCCCCTCGGGCGCCGACGTCATCGACCTGTCCGACGCCTGGGTCATGCCCGGCATGATCGACACCCACACGCACCTTACCCTGACGACGATGCCCGGCGCGGACATCAACGACTTTGGTTCGTATTACCTCACGACCCTGCTCGAACCAACCGCGTTTCGCGCCTTGCAGGGAGTGACGCAGGCGCGCTCTCTTCTGGAATCCGGTTTCACCTGGATACGCGACGTCGGTAACAACGCGATTTATGCCGACGTCGAGATCCGCCGCGCCATAGAAGGCGGCTGGATCCCCGGGCCGAACGTTATCGCTTCCGGGCGGATCATCTCGCCCTTCGGCGGTCAGTTTCAACTACAACCGGAAAAACCGGAGCTCGCAAATCCGGAATATTTCTTTGCGGACTCGGAGGACGAAATCCGCCGCGCCGTCCGCGAGAACATTCACTATGGCGCGACGGTGATCAAGCTCGTGACGGACAACCAACCTTATATCTACTCGGTCGAGGACATCCGCGCCGCGGTTGAAGAAGCCGGCGACGTGGGCATCAAGGTCGCCGCACACGCGTACAGCGACGAGGCTATTCGCAACTCAGTCCTCGCCGGCGTGGCTTCGATCGAGCACGGCAACAACCCGAGCGACGAAACGCTGGGCCTGATGCGCGAACATGGCACGTACCTCGTCGGCACCGACTTCCCCGCGTCGCGCTCGGGTCAGGAGCGATTCGAGCTCATTCTCGAACGCAACCGTCGCGCCCTTGCGGCCGGCGCCCCGATGGCTTTTGGATCCGATGTCGTCTACAGCCGGGAGGGCTCTACACGCGGCGAACTGACCCTCGAGTTCCTCGAAAGCTTTACGGGGGCGGATTTCCCGAATGACTTCATCCTGAAGATGTTCACGATGAATGCGGCGGATCTACTCGGCGTCAACAGCGGACAAATCAAGGAGGGGCTGGCGGCGGACATCATCGCGATGGACGAAAATCCTCTCGACGACGTGACCGCTTTGCGCGCCGTTCACTTCGTCATGAAAGACGGGCGCGTCTACAAACAGGGCGGTGAGTTCATGTGGGAAACGCCGCGGCACATGAACAATCCGCGGAGGAAGCCGGGGAGGAGGGTGGTGGATTGAAGCCGTTGCGGGGGCGCGAGCCGCTGGGAACTGCGAGGTAACTCCTGACGGCAGTTGTGCGTCGGGGTCGACCGACTTTCCTGGCAACCGCGCTCCTAATTCCGCTACCCGTCACCCGGCGCCAACACCGTGGGCGCTCCGAGTCGTGATGCAACAGCACTCGGTCGCTTTTCCCAAGCTCATGGCCGGTGACATCGTCGGCCGATTGGGACTCGGTTGTAGTGGTCGCATTGGGATGGTTACACTTGGGAATCGTGAGCCAGGAGTTTGCTCGGTTGCAGACTGGAGCGATTATCGGTTATTGTTTCGCGGTATCAAGGTGGGCTTCCTGCAGGAGGCCCACGTACTTGTGAAAGAGAACTATGGGCAGTCCATGATCCGCGATGGCCAGCGCGTAAAGCTGCGATCGAGGTGAAATATGAAAGTCAAACGTATCATGTCCGACACCGCGACATCAGACCTCGCGTCGGCGCGACAAGTGGGAGTGTTGGGTCGTGGCAATGAACGTGGCTGGCAGGGAGCTCGCCAAGGCTAGGCAGGTCGAGGACGCAAATCGAGATTTACGAGGGGGCTGTTGAGGCCAGGGTAGATACACCCGGTACGCACCGAGGCCTGCTGCGGATCTACAGAAAGATGAAGGATCAGAACAACCAGATCCGTGTGTTTAAG
Source organism: Rhodothermales bacterium (assembly GCA_035512315.1). Classification (GTDB taxonomy): domain Bacteria; phylum Bacteroidota; class Rhodothermia; order Rhodothermales; family DATKEJ01; genus DATKEJ01. The sequence continues at coordinate 6,273 of DATKEJ010000493.1, forward strand.
GCGGCCAACAGGAACGTTCCGGCCGATTATCGTGGCGAGTTCGAAACTGAGCTTGAGGCGTTAGCGAGGTAAATCTTGATGGGAAGGCTCATAATTGACG
>DATKEJ010000494.1:0-6308 GCA_035512315.1 Rhodothermales bacterium
TGTTCTCCATTGGGCAATTATTGCCTTTTATTTGTTTGAGCTGGTTGACCTTCCGGTCCTCCCGCGCGCCCCGAGGGACCCCTGTCCCCGCTGTTTGAGCGGGTAGAGCGGATTGAACTGACGAGCGGATCCTGGAACCTCGAACCCCTCGTCGCTCGATCGAGAGAACCTTGCCACGAGTAGAGATGCTCCACTCGGGGCAAGCCTGAAGGCGTTTAGCGTTGGGCGTTGGGCGTTCCGTGTTTCGTTTAGCGTTTAGCGTTTAGCGTTTCTCGTTTCGTTTAGCGTTCAGCGTTTATCGTTCAGCGTTTATCTTGCCTCGCCCAGTGATGCAAACCTCTTCATCGTGCCGTCCGTTTTCGTTTGAATCAAGCCAGCAGTCCCCTCATGCCCAAGGCCGCCCTTTCTCGAGTACTCCTCATTCTCCTTTCACTGGCGGCCGTACCGGCGCTGAGTGCACAGAGCCTGGTCAGCGTCAAGACGACGGATCTGCCGGATCTGCCGAGCACGGTACATCAGCCGCTGCTCGGATCGGTCGACGGCAGGCCGGTAGTCATTGGCGGATGGACGGGTCAAGTCGACAGCTCGGCCTGGTCGGACGAGGCATGGGTGCTGGATCCCGGCGCCTCCGCCTGGCGGAAACTGACCAGAATCGAAGGCTCGTATCGTCCCGCCGCTGCCATGATCACGGTCGGGAACTCGCTCGTCGTCGCCGGCGGCCGCGAAGCTCGGGACAGCCTTCGTGGCGAAGTCCCTCAGCCCCCCGGAGAAGCTACCCGGCTTGGGGACGAGTGGTCCTCCTCGGTTTCGATTGTCGACCGGTCTGCCGACGCCATCACCGACCGAAGACTGCCTGACCTTCCGGCGCGACTTATCCGGCCGTCCGGTCATGCTACGGGACAGACCGTGACGATCGGCGGATTCGTCGCCGACGAGAACGACGCGCTTACAATTCGGCTTTTCCGCCTCGATGTAGGGTCGCCGGATGAGAGTTGGCGGGCGGTACCCCCTATTGAAGCGTTCGGGCTGGGATCGCTGGTCATGGCTTTCCAGAATGAGGGTCTGTTTGTGGCCTCCAGCCGCGACGACGGGGATTTCCGCCTCTTCCGATATTCGTCGAAAGAGGGCTGGAAAGAACGGTCGAAACCTGAAGTGGCGATCGAGGTGGTTGCGGCTATTTCGCTGGGGCAGGCACACATTGGTTTCTTGAGTCCCCCTCCCGACGAACTCCGCGAATCCGGCCTCGGCGGGACGATGACCATCTACTCGTACTCCTCGATTACCGATACGTGGGCCGACATCGGGCACTGGGACGAGTCTGCCGAGAACCTGACGGCGACCTCGACTGGCTCATCGATCGTGATTGCGCGCCAGGCCGAAGGAACGCCGACGACCCGGGTTGCCCGAGCCGAAGTGGTCGTGGGCAAAGGTCATTTCGGATGGCTTGATTATGGGATCGTTGCGGTGTACCTGCTGAGTATGGTGCTCTTCGGCTTGTACTTTTCGCGCCGTGAGACGGGTACCGCCGACTTTTTCGTGGGCGGCCGGCGCATGCCGTGGTGGGCGGTGGGATTCAGTCTGTACGCTACCGGAACGAGCGCGGTCAGTTTCATGGCGATTCCCGCCAAGTCGTACGCCACCGACTGGCTGTACTGGGCGCAGAACGTGATCGGCTTCCTCGCCATCATTCCTGTTGCGCTGATCATCGTTCCCCTGATTCGCCGCCTCAATATCACGTCGACCTATGAGTATCTCGAGATGCGTTTTCATACCGCGGTCAGGCTGATGGGAAGCGTGCTGTCGGTCGTCTATCAGCTCGGTGCGAGAATGAGCGTGGTACTTTTCCTCCCGGCCCTGGCGCTATCCGCCGTGACAGGGATCGATGTCGTACCCAGCATCCTCGTCATGGGCATAATCGCCACGCTTTATACGGTCCTCGGGGGAATCAAGGCGGTCATCTGGACCGACGTCGTGCAGGTCATCGTGCTCTTCGGCGGCGCACTGCTCTGCCTCGGCATCATCGTCACTTCTATCGACGGCGGCTTTTCCGGCCTGCTTGACATCGTGACCGAGGACGACAAAACGCGCGTATTTGAGTTCCGGCCCGATCTGACGATCCCCTCCGTCTGGCTGTTCTTGATTCTGGCGGTTGCGGATATGCTGACCTGGCCGAGAGATCAGGTCATGGTCCAGCGCGTTCTTTCAACGAAGAGCGACAGAGAGGCCGGGTTCTCCGTGTGGACGTTGGCGGCCATCGTGGCTCCCGGAAGCATCATGTTCTTCTCGCTCGGAACAGCGCTCTACGGGTTTTACAAAGTCAATCCGGAGAAACTCAGCCCGCTGCTCGATCTCGACGCCACGTTCCCCTTCTTCATCGCTTCGGAGCTGCCGCCTGGAGTTACGGGTCTGATCATCGCCGCGCTTTTTGCCGCTTCCATGTCGACGCTCGACAGCAGCATGAACAGCGTGGCCACCGTCATCGTGGTCGACTTCTACCAGCGGTTCAAGAAGAACTTCACCGACCGGGCCTCCCTCGTGTTGGCAAAGTGGCTAACAGTACTGACCGGGATCTTCGGGACCGCCTTTGCTCTCATCCTCAGCCGCTATAGCATGCCGTCGCTCTTCGACACATTCATCATGCTGACGGGCCTTCTCGGTGGAGGGTTCGGAGGCGTCTACGCACTGGGTATGTTCACCAGGCGTGCTACCTGGCAAGGCGCCCTGGTCGGAATTTTCACGAGCATCTTTGCAGCGCTGGCCGTTCGCGCCTACACGGATATCCATGTGCTGCTCTACGGCGGGATCGCGATTTTCACCTGTATTATCGTCGGCTACGTCGTCAGTCTCATGTTCCCCGCACAGCACGAGCGGCTGCGAGGACTCACGGTGTTCACGATCGACAAAGCGCACTAGCCGATCATGAGGCCGGCCACGAGCCACGCGTTCGGTGTCTCAAGTCGCAGCCGGTAGGCCCCGTTCGGAAGACAGAGATCGCACAGTTCGTGCGTCCCGGCCGGGAGCCATCCGTCCATCAGGGTGTCGACCACGTCGCTCCTCTCGTTCATCACGATGAGGCGGACGACGGTTCCTTCCGGCAGCTCCATACCTATGGCTGCACCCGCGCGCGGTCCGGACGTCGGCAGTAACCCAATTACAGCGCCAGGGGCATGTCCTCGAAGAAAGGGATCGAGGCGCCGTGCCTGCTGGGTGGCATTTTCGATTCAGTCTTTGCCTTGTGGCCCTTCTTATCGAGTCGAGTTACGGTTGCCATTTCTCTTGGTCCTGGGTCTTGAGTCCTGGGTCCGATGTCGCTGATCGAGAGCAAGATCGAACAGGTTAATCCCAATCAGGTGTTTACGGGGACGAGCGACGGACTGATGCCGGGCGAGGTCAGCAGTTCTTGCAGGGGAAATACCCCATTCCGTAGGGCCCAGGCGAACGATCCCATTTCTGCTTTCTGATTTCTGCTTTCTGATTCTGATCTCTGCTTTATCTAATCGCTCCCGCAGAAAGCCCCTTCACGAACGTCTTCCGCATCATCATGAACAGGACGAGCGGTGGGACGCTAAACAGCACGGCGGCTGCCGACATCTGATTCCAGACATCCTGGTATTCGCCCACGAAGAGGCCAATTCCGACCGGGATCGTCCGCACGGAGTCCGATGTCGTCAGAAGCAGGGCGAAGAAAAACTCGTTCCATGAGCCCAGAAAGGCGAAGAGGGCAGTGGCTCCCAGTCCCGGAAGTATTAGCGGCAGGATGACGCGTCTCAGCGCGCCGATCGGCGAACACCCGTCGATCAGCGCCGCATCTTCCACCTCGCGGGGCACGGTGTTGAAAAAGCCGTAGAGAAGCCAGATTACGAACGGAAGCAGGATCGAGGTGTGAACGAGGGATAATCCAAGGAGCGAGTCGTAGAGTCCCAGGAGCCTCAGCAACTGGAACAGCGGTATGATGACGGAGGCGCCCGGCAGCATTTGCGAAAGGAGGAAGATCATCAACAGAACCTCTTTTCCTCGGAAGCGGAAGCGCGACAACGCGAATCCCGCCAGCCCGCCAAACACGAGCGTCAGGGCCGTCGCCAAGAAGGCCACAAAAAGGCTGTTGAGCGTATAGGTCGCGAAGGGAAGGAATGAGAACATGTCCGCGTAAGGATCCAACGTCATGTTCTCGGATATCCAGACTGGCGGGTACTGATTGACTTCCGGAAGAGGCTTGAGCGACGTCGAGAACATCCATAGAAAGGGCAACATCACCGGAATGGCGAGGACGACCATCAAGGCCTGGATCGTCACCTTTTTCATGCCACTCTCCTTCTCGATATGATGACCAGGTACACGGTGGAAAGCGCAATCAGAAGGGCGAAGATGACGATCGACAGAGCCGAACTTCTCCCCAGATCGAACTCAACGAAAGCGTACTCCCTGACGAGCACAGGCAGCACCATTGATGCGTTGATCGGGCCGCCCCGCGTCATAACGAATACCATGTTGAAGTCGTTGAAGCTCCAGATAATGCCAAGCGGCAAAAGGATGCTCGTTACTGCTGCGAGATTCGGCAGCGTGACGTAACGGAACCGCTGCCAGGTCGTGGCGCCGTCGACGTCTGCCGCCTCGTACTGCACGGGAGGTACGGACTGCAATCCCGCCAAGAACATCACCATGGCAAAAGGATAGAATTGCCACACTCTGGCGGCGATCACGCTGCCTAACGCCGTTTCTGGACTGCCCAGCCACGTGATTTCCTCGGCGATCAAGCCGCTTTGGACGAGCCAATGGTTGATGATGCCGAAGTGGTCATTCAGCAGCCACTTCCAGGCGAAACCGGCAACTACCGGCGAAACCACCCAAGGAAGGGTATAGAGAAGCTCGACCGTGCTGCCGATGCTTCCCACCTTCATGTTCAGCAGCATCGCAAAGCCAAGACCGATGGCAAGCGAGAGGATCGTCCCCGCAACGGCATAAACGAGGGTGTTTCGCAACGACAGCCAAAACAGATCGTCATCAAAAATCTCGACGTAGTTTCCGAGGCCGATCCAGTCGCCGCTGTCATCCATCAGGCTCAGGTCCTGCAGGCTGTTGACGATGTTCTGGACCAGAGGGAACGCAAGAATGAGGGTCGTCAAAACCAGGGCGGGCAGGAGGAGCAAATACGGAGTGGACCGTCGCATTACTCGCCCCCTAGTAGATCGTTGGCCTCCTTGACCGCACGATGCATCGCCTCCTCGGGAGTAAGATCGCCCACGATGGCTTTCTGGCCGTAGGGTGCGAGGACATTCAGGGCGATAGGAATGATTTTCGGATGGGGCGGCCACGGCCGCGCATTTTGGAGCTCGTGGAAGAGCACCGAGAAACCGTCGATGTTCTCGACGGCGGCCGGGCTGTTCAAAGCCGCAAGAGTGGTAGGAAGGCCCCCGAGACTCCGGGTCGCCCACGACATGTCGGCGTCTTCGCTTCGAACGAACTTGATGAACTCCCACGCGGCTTCGGGATGCGGTGATTTCGAATTGATCGAGAACATGACCATGTCCTGGAGCGTCGGCGCCGTCTCATAGGTATGGATCAGGTGATCGGGGACGGGAACCGGCACGGTATAGAACTGCTTTCCGGGGCTCTTCTCGTCGACCATGCTTCGCAGCCAGGGGCCCTCAATACTCATCGCTACCCGATTGCTGCAGAAGAGATCATTCATCTCCGAAAGTGTGTAGGCAAGGAATCCTGGGGTGATCGACCGATCTACCTGATACATGTCCGCGAATAAGCGCACGGCAGACACGGCTTCAGGCGAGTCGAACACCGCCGTTTTGAGATCGTCTGACAGGATGTCGCCGCCGGCCTTGTAAATGAACGGAGCCATTCGATAGGAAAACGCAGCCTTGTCGCCACCGAGTAGGACCAGCCCCCACTGATCGATCGAACCATCCCCGTCGAGATCCTTGGTCAGTCTCCGGGCGGCGTCTCGAAACTCAGACCAGGTCCGCGGAGGCGAAAGACCCTCTGCGTCGAAGAGGTCCTTGTTCAACACGAGTACGAACGCCAGCGCATTAAACGGCACTCCATAGTAACGACCCTTGTACTTCGTCGATTCCATGATGTTGGGCAGAAACCAGCTCTTCACTTCCTCGAAATCAGCGTACTCGTCAATTGGTTTGAAGTACCCCGACTCTCCGAACTCGGCTGCGTAATTAGCGTGGCCCGTCATCACGTCAGGGCCCTTCCCGGCGCTGAAGTTGGTGTAGAGGACCTCGCGGATCATGTTCCAGCTCTTCTGGCTTCGGACAACCTGCACGTCGGGATGGGTCGTGTTGAAA
>DATKEJ010000495.1:0-2945 GCA_035512315.1 Rhodothermales bacterium
CCAGGCGAGCCGCCGTGAGGCCCTCCAGAAGCTCCTGCCGTACCAGAAGCAGGACTTCCTGGGCATTTTCAGGGCCATGGCCGGTCTCCCCGTGACCATTCGCCTGCTCGATCCGCCGCTCCACGAGTTCCTTCCGCACGACGAGGAGGGCCAGAAGGAGATGGCCGCGACCATGGGCGTAACCGTGAGCGAGATTCGCGCCAAAGTGGCATCGCTGTCTGAATTCAACCCCATGCTCGGCCACCGGGGCTGCCGCCTTGGGATCTCCTACCCCGAGATCACCGAAATGCAGACGCGGGCGATCATCGAGGCCGCGGTGGAGCTTCAGAACGAGGGCTACTCGGTCCTTCCGGAGATCATGGTGCCGCTCGTCGGGACGGTGGAAGAGTTCGTACACCAGAAGTCGCTCATCGTCAAGACGGCGCAGCAGGTCTTCGTCGAGAAAGGGACGAGCGTCGATTTTCTGGTCGGCACGATGATTGAAATTCCGCGCGCCGCGCTGAGGGCGGGCGACATCGCGGAGGAAGCCGAGTTCTTCTCGTTCGGCACGAACGACCTGACGCAGATGGCTTTCGGATACAGCCGCGACGACGTCTCGAAATTCCTCCCCACGTACATCGAAATGAAGATTCTGCCCGAGGACCCGTTCCAGTCACTGGATCAGACCGGTGTGGGTGAACTCGTGAGCCTGGGTGTGGAACGAGGCCGCGCGGTCAATGAAGGGCTCAAGGTCGGTATCTGTGGAGAGCACGGCGGAGATCCCGCGTCGGTGCACTTCTTCTACAGCGCCGGCATGGACTACGTGTCGTGCTCACCGTATCGGGTTCCGATCGCGAGACTGGCCGCGGCACAGGCATCGCTGAAGACCAGGGAAGTCGTCGCCGCGTAAGCGAATCAAAACGAAACTGTTCCAAGTTCCAGGTTCCAGGATTCCGTCCTCCCGGGCCTGTATGTCATGGTCTCGGTCGCTCTTGACCACCCCCGGCTGAGCACTCCTTTTGAGTTCGTGCCGGCGAATCTGGGCTCTTGTGCTCAACCGCCCCCTCGGCGAGGGGGACAGACGCCTTTGCCGTCACCCGCTCGGACGTGCTCGTAGCTAGGCAGGTCTCTCGGCAGGCCCGTCGTTAGCGTTTCTCGTTTAGCGTTTGGCGTTTAGCCCCTACTGCCCAATGAAGACGGGCACCTTAGCCAACCGGATCATGTGATTCGTCAGGCTGCCCACGACGAAGCTGAAAATGCCGTGTCTGGCGTGCACTCCCAGCACGATGAGATCAGCCTCGTCGACGTACTCCTCATCGATGGCATCCGCAATGTGCATCGGGGTCCATTCCGGGGCGACGTTAGTGTACCCGTACACCTTGAGATACTCCTCGGCGGGCGCGTAGATCTTCTTGGCGGTTTCGAGCTCTTCGTCTGCCGTCAGTATCGCGATGTTCGGATTCGAGAAGGCCGCAAGCTGCGTGAACTGGCGAAGCGATCGGACGGCCGCCGGGCTCCCGTCGTACGCAACGACAACGTTCATCTTGTCAGACAGCGGCACGTGCTTGTCGGTGACGGCAAGAATCGGCGTCGCCAATTTGCCGACGAGATGCTGAAGCGTGTCTCCGTCCCCATCGGTCGTTTGAAAGTGGAAGTGCGTTCGAAGACCGACTACCAGGAGGTCGTAGAAAGACGACTTTCGGGCGATTGCCTCGACCGGGTCTCCCTGATCCTCGATCTCCTCGTGGGCGACGCCGGCCTCCTCGCAACGCGACGCGAATTTTTCCAGCGTCTCCTGGATCTTCTCGTGGGCTTCCGCCTCGAGCCGGTTCTCGGCTTTCTTCGCGTAAACGGCTGCTCCAGGTGAGATCGGACTCACGGAATCGTGAATTCCAGGAGTGTCCACCACCATGAATCCCGTGATCGCGGCCTTGTGCGCCTGTGCGAGCTGGATCGCATACGAGACCGCAGCATCGGCAAACGGTGTGGGGTCGAGCGGTACGAGTATCCTTCGAATCATGACAGTCTCGAGAATTGGGTTCCGGAAAGATATGAATCTGCCCTGTACTTGGTACTTGGTACTTGGTGCAGGGTGCATGGTGCAGGGTGGCCCGGTCCTCTTGTTATTTTGAACCCCCGCCTGCGCGGAGGCCAGAGGTTTGGTATTTGAAATTAGTTTAGTACCATTTCCGCGTTCCGCGTTTAGCGTCCAGCATTCAGCGTTTGACGTTCGACGTTTGACGTTCGACGTTTTGCATTTTCAGTTTTGAATTGGTTTTGGATCCCGGGTCGAGCCCGGGATGACATCAAGGCATAAGATTCCCGTGACAACTCCGTCTGCGCGTCTCGTCTCTCTGGATTTCTTCCGCGGCGCCACGATCATGCTCATGATCCTGGTGAACAATCCGGGCACTTGGAGCGCCGTTTACCCACCGCTGCTGCACGCCGAGTGGCATGGGTGGACGCCGACCGACCTCGTCTTCCCGTTCTTCCTGTTCATCGTCGGCGTGGCGATTGTGCTGGCATTCACACATCGACTCGAGCGAGGCATCACGCGCAAGGAGCTGCTTCAGAAGGCGGCCGGCCGAACCGCGGTGCTCTTCGCTCTCGGTCTTTTCATGGCGGCGTGGCCTTTCTTCACGTTCTATCCGGAGTTCGGCGTACGGCCGTCCTTCGATCAGCTCCGATACATGGGCGTCCTCCAGCGGATCGCCCTCTGCTATTTCGCCGCCTCGACCATTTTCCTGTTCTGCAAGGAACGTACGCAGCTCATCTGGCTGACTGGACTCCTCGTGGTGTATTGGCTCGCGCTCGCCCTGATACCAGTTCCCGGATACGGGGCCGGGCAATGGGACGATCCGGTCAGCACGCTCCCCGCTTTCGTCGACCGTCTGATACTCGGCGCAGACCACCTCTGGGTCGGCGCGAATCGCGAATGGGATCCGGAGGGGCTGCTCAGCACCCTG
>DATKEJ010000496.1:0-3576 GCA_035512315.1 Rhodothermales bacterium
GCGTCGCCGATCTGGTGGCAGTGGATGCAGCTCCGCGCGAGCTGGCCCTCGGCTTCGTAATTCAAGGTCGATCGGTATTCCTTGAGCGACGGGTACGCCTCGGGGATCGAGAATCGCGGCGCCGGGCCGGTCTTCGCCGCAAGTCCGCGGTCGATCTCCGGCAACGGATCGCCCGCCTGGCTCTCGTGCAGCTTCAGCACGGCCTCCAGCGCCTTGCGGAGCCCGGCCATCGTGATGTCCCGATCCGCATGCTCGGGCTTCGCGGAGCGCGTCCCGTATCGCCCGTAGATCGTCCCGTCCGCGCGCAGGAACAAGATCGCGAACGACTGGTCGTAGTCGAATTGAAAAACCCGCAGGTCCAGGCTGTTGGCCTGGATGATTCGCACGCAGACGAACGCGTCCATCAACGCGCGGAGGCTTTCCTGATCGCGACGAGCAACCTGCCCGTCAAAGCCGCGGCACGCCTCTCATGGGATGCATCGGAGCACCGCCATGATGGGCTTGCCGCTCCGATTCGCCTCCGCCAGTGCCACCGGAAGGTCATTGTAGATCCAGGCGTCATCGTCCTCACCCCAGGCGGAGAGATCGTCCTGCACCAGCTCGTCCCGAGTCTTCTTCCTCTCCTCCGCGGCGGCAGTAGAAGTGAAGTAGACCGTCGCGCCGAGACCCAGCGCCAGCGCCGGGATCAGTAAACGGAATCGCGCCTTTCCCGCCGCTGCCTCCACCGATTCCCTTGACAGGCACTCCCATTCCCGGTCCATAACGTTCTTCTACCAGACACCACCACCATCGGCAATCCTCATTCGCATCCCCGCCCCGCACTCCCTAAAACCTCGAACTTCGAACCTTCCTCACATGGCCCGACGCACGAGGGACCGCGCGTGCCACCTCCCTTCCTGTAAAGTCCGAACCTCGAACCTCGAACCTCGAACTTCGAACTTCGAACAGCCTGCCCCGAACGAGCGAACACGAAATGCCTTGAAGGAGAACAACCCTAAACGAGCGAGGAGGGGTCGAACGTCGAACCTCGAACTTCGAACTTCGAACAGCCGAAGGTCGCACAAATGCCTCTGGGGCTTATTGGTCTGCGTCACGTTTTTCACGGGCCCGTCCACTGCCCAAGACGCCCCGCGTTTAACAGATCGGTCGGTCGTTTCCGTCATCACCATCCTTCCAGGTGACCCCTTGTACTCGGCGTTCGGTCACACTGCGATTCGCGTCCGCGACGACTCGGCGGGTATCGACGTCGGATACAATTACGGGACGTTCGATTTCGACGAGGAGGGCTTCTACATCAAATTTCTGCGCGGGAAGCTCGACTATGTGCTCGCCCGGAATCCCTTTGACGCCGTCCTCTATTCCTACCAGATGGAAGAGCGGCCGGTGCTCGAGCAACGGTTGAACCTCACGCTCGAGGAGCGACAGGCGCTGTTCGATCGACTGGAAGTCAATTATCTGCCGGAAAACCGGGCGTATCGCTACGATTTTCTGTTCGACAATTGCTCGACGCGGCCGCGGGACGTGATCGAGGCGGTCTGGGGTCACCGGATGACGGGCGCCGAGACTCAGGACGTCGCCACATTCCGCAATTTGATCGATCGTTATCTCAGGAATATGCCTTGGACGAGGTTCGGAATCGACATCCTCCTCGGCTCGCCCACCGACGTCGTTGCCCCTCCGCGCGATCGCATGTTTCTTCCGGACGAGTTCCTTTACGCCGTCGAAGCGGCACGCGCTCCGGACGGGCAACTGCTCTCGGCGCCGACCGACACCCTCTACTGGCCGACCGGCTACGAACGCTGGACGGGTGCGACGCCTTGGCCGGCCGTCACAGGCTGGATCCTGCTGCTGGCCGTCGCTGGTCTTACGTTTCTGTCACACCGGAGCGACCGCCTGCGCCGACCCCTGCGCATGTTCGACGGCGCACTATTTCTCACGATCGGAATCCTTGGCGTCGTGATCGCGCTTCTGTGGTTCGCCACCGAGCACACGCTCACGAAGACGAACTGGAATCTAATCTGGGCACTGCCGACGCATGCCGTGCTCGGGGTCGCGCTTCTCCGCGATGCAAGACCGCCTTGGCTCGTCCCGTACTTGTGGCTGACCATCATGACGGTTGCAATAACGGCCATCGGATGGACTTGGATACCGCAGGAGTTCACCCCGTGGATTGTGCCATATCTGGGGATCGTGGCGGTTCGGGCGGGGGTAAACGTGCTTAGGTGGCGACGCCCCACGCCGTTGTCGTCACCGAGCTTCGGCCGCGCGTGACCACCCCCGGCTGAGCACGCCCCTGAGTTCTTGCCGGCAAGGCGGGCTCTTTGTGCTCAGCCGCCCCCTCGGTGAGGGGGACAGGCTCGATATTTAACTTAATGTCATCTACTAAACCATCTCACATAATGTCATATATATCAATAAATTTAATGACGATATCCGTCGTCCTCGCATTGTCGGCGGCGATCCCTGACGTCTCGGCCCAGGAAGACGAGCGTTTCCGATTTCGAGCACTGGACATGGCGCCCGGCGTGCTTCCAACAGGTCTTCATAATGCAATAACGGATGTAGATGGCGTGAGCGTTGGACACTTCACTTGGCACGAAGGAACGGACATCCACACCGGCGTCACCGCCATTATCCCCCATCCCGGTAATGTGTTCCAGGATAAAGTGCCCGCCGCCGTCGCCATCGGGAACGCCTTCGGAAAACTGGCCGGCAGCACACAAATCGAAGAGCTGGGCGAAATCGAAACCCCCATCCTCCTCACAAATACACTGTCCGTCGCGCAAGCCCTCGATGCGCTCGTCCAATACACCCTCGCCCTCCCCGGCAACGAGGACGTGCGCTCGATCAACGCCGTCGTCGGCGAAACCAATGACGGGTACCTCAACGACATCCGCCGGCGCGTTCTCGTACCCCAACATTTCCTCGAAGCCATCACGAATGCATCCTCCGACCCGCCCGCCGAAGGCAGCGTGGGCGCCGGCGCCGGTACCATCGCCTTCGGGTGGAAAGGCGGCATCGGCACCAGTTCGCGAATGCTGCCGGCGGCCCTGGGCGGCTACACCGTGGGGGTCCTCGTGCAATCGAACTACGGAGGAATCCTCCAGATCATGGGCGTACCCATCGGCGTTCGGCTCGGACAATACTTCCTTCGCGATCACGTCGAGTCGCCCAACGCCGACGGCTCCATCATGATCGTCGTCGCAACCGACGCCCCTCTGTCGGATCGCAACCTGAAACGCCTCGCACATCGGGCCTTGGCCGGACTGGCGCGCACGGGGTCGGCGATGTCCAACGGCTCGGGCGATTACGTCATCGCTTTCTCAACGGCAGAATCCGTCCGCCGAACTCCCCACCGACGCACCGATCCGGCTACGATCACCGAGCTCCCGAACAACCGGATGTCCCCCCTCTTCCAGGCCGTCATCGAAGCCACCGAAGAGGCGATATACAACTCACTGTTCATGGCGACGACGGTGAACGGATTTGGAGGGACGGTAAAGGCGCTGCCGCTGGATCGCGTCAAGACGATACTGGAATAAGTCTACAAGTCTACAAGTCTTAAAGTCTTAAAGT
>DATKEJ010000497.1:0-12551 GCA_035512315.1 Rhodothermales bacterium
CCGGTAGTGATTCGGTGCCGCCTGTCGATACCCGTCGTACGCTCGATGGAAGTAAGGCTCGGCCTCATCGAGTCGACCCTGCCGCAGAAGCAATGAGCCGAGGCTCTGAGTGGCTCCAAGGGTTTCCGTGTGGTCGGGGCCGTACAGTTTCTCAAACCTTTCCACCACCGTGCGAGTCATCTCCTCGGCCTCGGAATATTTCTCCCGCAGGTTGAGCAGAACGGCGAGATCGTTGAGACCGGTGACCGTCATCGGATGCCCCTCACCGAGACGTTCCGACCAGATCGAATACGCCCTCCGCTTCAACTCCTCGGCGAGATCGAGTTCGCCCCTCCTTTCAGCTTCGATCGCTATGTAATGAACGATGAGCGCGGTCTTGGGATGATCGGCCCCATACCGGTCGACTCGGTGCTCATAAGCAATCTGGAGCAGCGAATCGGCAACCGTGTGACGCCCCAGGTCGGTCTGCACGGCCGCCCTGTAGAAAATGGCGCCCTCGGGCAGGGTGCCGTCTTGCGCGCGATTTGACGGATGCGACGCGAGCACCAGAATGCTGTCGGCCTCACTCAATTGACCAATCTCGTGCAGATGATTCCCGTACGCAGTGAGGCTTTGTCCGGTGAGCGGACCCCCACCACGCTCAACCTGAGCAGCGATCTCAAGCTGCAACCGGTAGAGCGAGTCGGCTTCCGGTCTCGCCTGTGCCGTCCACGCCAGTCGCCGAAGGATATCGAGAGACTGCGCGCTTACCGGGCCGTGACGCCGGTTGCTGAGAGCAAGCGCTTCCTCGAGCAATGCTCTTGCCTTGTCGTTGGCCCCAAGGTTCGAATACACCTCGCCGATGGTTACGAGCAGATCCCGGAGCAGCTCCGGATCGTCCTGCAAGTCCGTCTCCAGGCGGCCTGTGGCCTGGTCGAGGAAATCTTGAACCGTAATGTCGGGCTGGTCAATCCGAGCCTGGCTGGCGAGGGGATCGGGGCTCTTGAAAAGACCCGTTACGAAGGCGGCATAGCGTTCGGCTCGATCGCGCTCACGAGCAGTCCGCGACTGCGTGACCGTGATGATTGCCGCGTAGCCCGCAAGCACCGTAACGAGGAGGACAGACGCTGTCACCGCCCATCTGTAACGCCGGACAAATCGACTGATGCGGTACGCGCTGGATCCCTCGTGCGCGGAGACCGGCCGTCCCTCAAGGTAGCGCTGAATGTCGGCTGTGAGGTGATCGCCAGATGGGTACCTGTGAGCGGGGTCCTTTCGCAGCGCCTTCAATACGATGGCCTCGAGGTCCCTTGCGAGCCGGACATAATCGGTCGGCTTGGCGGGCTCGGTTTTCAGCACAGCCTGCGCGATGTCCGTTATTGATCGGGATGCCAGCTCGTACGGTCGTCTGCCGACCAGTAGTTCATAAAGGAGGATGCCGAGCTGATAGACGTCGGACGCGATCGATATCGGGTCGCCCATGACCTGCTCGGGGCTGGCGTACTCAGGCGTCATGAGATGGAGTCCGGTGACCGTACGCAGCTCGTCGCCGGGCACAAGATCGTGTTCCAGCACCTTGGCGAGTCCGAAGTCGAGAAGCTTGACGTGGCCCTCCGGTGAGACCAGGATGTTCGACGGCTTCAGGTCGCGATGTACGACGAGGTGCCGGTGGGCATTCGTGACGGCGGTGCAGACGTCGAGAAAGAGCTCCAGACGCCGTCGAGTCGGGAGGTCGTGCTCTGTGCAATATGTCGTAATTGGCACGCCTTCGACATACTCCATTACGAAGTAAGGCGCGCCGGACTCAGTGACTCCCCCGTCGAGAATCCGGGCGACGCTGGGATGGTCGAGCGACGCAAGAATCTGTCGCTCCGCCAGGAACCGACGTTCGAGATGCCCGGCCGAAAGTGCGGAGCGCAACACCTTGATCGCAACGCGCTGCTTGAACTGTCCGTCGGCCCGTTCTCCGAGGTAGACGTTCCCCATTCCACCCGATCCAATCAGCTCCAGTAGCCTGTACGATCCGACGAAACCGAGTTGCGTCTCACGCTCCAGCGAAATGCCGTCTCTGATCAGATCCGCGGCATAGGTTTGAGCGGGCTGATCCAGGATGCACGAATCCTCCTCGTGCGCTTCGAGCATCTCGATCACTTCACGGCGAAGATCCAAATCCGCGCAAGCTTCGCGCAGCCAGGCTTCGCGGGCGCTCTCCGGCATTGCCAGAGCCGCCTCGAACAGATCGGTCAGCTTCTGCCAGCGTTCCTGCATGGCCTATTCAGCACTACATTATCAGGATCCTGGCGCCGTCTAATCCACCGATTTCATTTCCTTCTGAAGCCAAGCGCGTGCTTTGACCCACTCTCTGCGGACGGTTCGAATGGACATACGTTCGACCTCGGCTATCTCGCGCTCCTCCAGTCCGCCGAAGAAGCGCATTTCAACGATGTTCGCGCATCTTGTGTCGAGGTCGGACAAGCGCTCGAGCGCCTCATCCAAAGCTACGAGCGCGTCGGCCTTCTCTTCGACTGCCACCTCGGTTGAGTCGAGCGACACGGGACGGACCCCTTCGCCCCTCTTCTTAGTCGCGCGTTGCCTTGCATAGTCGATGAGGATTCTCCGCATGGCCATCGAAGCGATCGAGCAAAAATGAGCTCGTTCCTGCCACTCGGCCCGGTTTATGTCCACCATCTTCAAATAAGCCTCGTGAACCAATGCGGTGGTCGACAGCGTATGGTCTGACCGTTCTGAGAAAAGATGGATGTGTGCGATGCGGCGAAGCTCGTCGTAAACGAGCGGGAAAAGGTGATCGATGGCGCCTCGCTTACCCGAGCGAAGATCGATCACGAGAGCGGTGACGTCGGAAGTCGAGTTCATGCGCCGCATCGAGCAGGAGAGAAAAATACCGCTGGAAGATAACCACGGTGCACAATTTTGCATTGGGTTGTCCCCACGTACTCCGCGAATGATCACCGGCACTTTGAACTTGGAACCTGGAACCTGGAACTTGGCACCTGGCACTATTCACGCATGCGCCAGCCGGCCCTGATTCTCCTTCTCCGTTGTCTTTTTATCGGACTTCGTGGGAGCCGCCACCGGATGCACCGCGAGAATGGCCGCCGCGGCCACCAGCACCGCTACGCCGCAAATCGTAAACGCGAGCGGGTAATTCCCCATATCCCCGAGGATGCCGCCCATGAGCGGGCCGCCGACACCGCCGAAGCCGTACGCTATGAAGATCCACGGATAGTTCTGTCCGACGTGCTTGTTTCCGAACACGTCCGCCGTAATCGAGGGGAAGAGCGCGAAGTTTCCTCCAAAGTTGAAGCCAATGAGGGCGGCGCCGAGGTAGAGGAGATTGGGTGTGCCTGCCACCACGGGAAAGAGCAGCAGGACGATCCCCTGGCTCGCCATCATGATGAAGATCGATCTGCGGCGCCCGAGCTTGTCGCTGATGGCGCCCCACGCGATGCGCCCCAATCCGTTGGCGAGAGAGAAGAAGACAGCCATTGCGGTTCCCGCGATTGCGCTCGCTGCAACGGCATCGATACCGTTCGCAGTCAGCGCTTCGATGGGGAAAAGCTTCATCAGTCCGATGCTCATCAGCCCGGCGCCGGCGCCGAATGCAAATGCCAGAGAAATGATGTGGAACTGGGGCGTACGCAGCATCTGGCGGGACGAGTAGTTCACCCCTCCCGAGCGTGCGGCCTTTTCGACGCTTGGAGGCGTCCACCCGGCCGGTACCCAGCCTTCCGGTGGAAACTTCATCCATATCGAACCCACGGCGACCAGGATACCGAACAGCGTGCCGTAAATCATGAAGGTCGGGCCGAGGCCCACTGTCGTCAGCAGGTCTCCCCACGAACCGGCCAGCTTGATCCAGAGCATTGCGCCGAACCCGAAACCTGCTACGGCGAGGCCCATGATGAGTCCCTTCCTGTCTGGAAACCAGGCCGTTCCGACGGCGATCGGGACCACATAAGCGAGTCCGATTCCACTGCCCCCGACGACGCCGATCCAGAACACGGTTGGCCAGAAGCTGCCTGAGCCGAATATGCCTGCGGCCGCGTAACCCACGCCCAGTGTGATACCGCCGAGCAGCGTCAGTTTTCGCGGTCCGATGCGCAGCATCAACCTGCCGGCAAAGACCATCACGCCGGCAAAGAAGGCGAGACCCGTGAAGAACGGCGCCATCGCCTCGGCCCTTGACCAGCCGGCCTCGATGAGATTCGGTGTGAACACAGACCAGGCATAGATGGCACCCAGGCAAAGCTGGACGAGAACGGCGCCCAGAACGACGAGCCGGCGATCAGCGACCTTCTCGCTCGGTGACATACAGCCTCCTCATTGTCGGTTTGCGGAATCGGATCACTCCGGATCAGCGTTTTGCTTCAGCCGACAAGTAAAGACCGACGAGACTGAGTCCCTATGAGAGAATGGCAAGAGTGCGGGGCAGGGTATTGCCTACGTGTGCCGTGTCTTAACAGGCACATTGCACGAAAAAATTGTTTGCCCGCACCCATTGCACGTGAGGCAGGCCCGATGTAAGATCGCCCCACCGCCCGAGTTCTGAGGTTTTCCACCCCGAGCGGAGTCTGGAGAGCCACGTTGCGATACCTCTGCACACCGTCCTTTGCAAGCATTGCTTAGGGCCAACTCCAGTGCAACCGATGGTCGGACGCCCGCGGATTCGCCGTTGACGTCACTTGTGCTTTGGTCTTCCACTAACCTATTGGTAAGATTTGTGATGCATCGGATCCTATCTCCATTGGTCGTGCTCGTGGTGGCCGCGACCGCTTCCGCCCAGATTCCCAACGCCAGTTTTGAGAACTGGACCGACGGTTTCCCGGACGGCTGGATAACCAACAACGTTCCGGGATTCGCCGAGCCTGTCAGTGCCGTCGATAATGCCGCAGCGGGCGATCTTGCACTCCAGGGCGAGGTGAAATCGTATTTTGGATTCGGCTTGCCGCCCTCCGCTTGGACCTTCTTCGAAACCTCGGAGCGACCGGGATCACTGACGGGTTCCTATATCTTCAATCCCGTCGGAGGTGACAGCATGTACATCACCATCTTCTTCTACGACCTTTCGGCGGTAGCGGCAACTGTCGGAGTTGGCGGACTCGTGGCTCCTCCGACGGGTTCTTCCTATCAGGAATTCTCAGTGCCGATCGTTTACGCCGATCAGGGCAAAGGCGGCACCGCGGCCGATACGTGTCACATCCAGATTGGCATCTTCGGAGAGGATTCGGTCCACGTCGGGTCTAAGATGATCATCGACAACCTCGCGTTCAGTGCTTCGTCAGTCGCAGTTGAAGACGACGGCGGAGTACCGGCGGCGTTCGCCCTCCAGCAGAATTACCCCAACCCCTTCAATCCCGCGACGACGATTCAGTACACCCTCCCCGTGGCCGGGCACGTGACGCTGACGGTTTCGAATCTCCTCGGCGAGACGGTCGCGACGATCGTGGATTCGGGGCAGCCGGCAGGCCAGAACGCGGTGCGATTTGGCGCGGCGGGGCTACCAAGCGGGCTCTACTTTTACACGCTGCGATCGGGGGCACTGGTGGAGACACGGCGGATGACGCTGATGAAGTAGGACTTTGAGTCCGGCGTCCGGCGTCCGGCGTCAAGGTCGTTGGTCGCTCATGAGTCTCGACCAATCGGCGATTACGGTTACATCGTGCGGGAGAAGCGGCGGAGGTGGGTCGTCGGGCAGGTGGTCGTTGATCGGTCGCTGGTACCAGACCGCGTCGTGCCACTTGCCGAGCTTAAAGCCGGCGGCCTTGTACACCCCGACGGGCTCGAATCCGACGGAGCGGTGGAGTGCCTCGCTGGCATCGTTCGGGAGCGTGATTCCTGCGTATGCGCTCTGGTAGCCCTGAACTTGGAGTAGCTCAAGCAACTTGAGGTATAGGGTGCGAGCCACGCCCAAACGGCGAAGGTCGGCGTTGACATACACGCTGACCTCCACCGACCACTGGTACGCCGGCCTGGCGCGGTGCGGACCGGCGTACGCGAACCCGGCGATTCGTCCATCAAGATCAGAGACGATCCATGGATACCGCGACTGGATCTCGGCCATTCTGGCCTTTAATTTCCGAAGGGTCGGAGGCTCGAATTCGAACGTTATCGCCGATTCGGCTACCAGGGGGGCGTAGATGGCGAGAATGTCCTCGGCGTCACCGGGTGTTGCGAAGCGGATGAGTTGTTCCAAGTTCCGGGTTCCAGGTAAGTGGCTCTGCCACGTGTGTTACAACGGCGTCCACGGTGGTTTGCGAGTCCTGCATCCGAATTGGACCCGTTGATGTATCGTTCACGGTTCGCGCTTCCGGCCTTGTCTTCCACCCCGCCAGTCTCTCCAATTGGCGACGATGGAGGCTAGCAAAGCTCCAATGCCGAGAAACCCGACGGCAAGATCGACGACGGCAGGATCCCAATCCATTCCCGTGAGCCAATCCACATAGTACTTGACCCACGACGCCGGTAGACCGCGCTCACCGAGGGCAAGTTTCACATCCCAATGCCAGTCGGTGCAGGGACAGTACCCAAACCCGTAGAAGTACCCAAGGCCGAACCAGGACAAGATCGTCAGTGAGATGACGACGAGGTGGATGCGTCTGGTTTTCCGAAACGCCCATCCGGTCAAATTAAACGCGATCAGGGCGGTGTGGAAGAGGGCGAAGGATATGTCGAGAATTCTGAGAATGGTACTTGGTGCTTGGTACTGGGGCGGTTCGTGCTTGGTACTTGGGTCTAGTCCCCGAAAGTTATGATTTGGGCGTCCCAGGTGTCTAAATGGGAACGGAGAATCGAAATGGGAGCATCTCGAATTGAAGACTTCGACGTCTGGACAAACGGTCTGGATATTGCCGTCAACGTCTACGAGCTCACAAAGAAATCACCGCTTTGTCGTGACTACGGGCTGTCTGACCCAGTTACGACGATCGGCCGTCAGCATCCCGGCAAACGTCGCCGAGGGGTACGGACGTTACGGCGAAAAAGAGTTTGGCCGGTTTGTCTCGATAGCTCGGGGCTCCTGCTTCGAACTATTGACGCTACTGATTATCGCTCGGCGAACTGGCAGTTGTTCCGAGACCGATGCAGACGATATCAGTCCTATGATCCAAACAGAAGTCAGAAAACTGACCTCGCTACGAAGCCACCTCCAGCGAGAGCGCTAGGAGCAGAAGCCAAGTTCCCAAGTACCCATCAAGAAGCACCAAGTACCTTGCACCAAGTACCAAGTACAAAAGTACCAAGTACCAAGCACCAAGTACGTTTACGGCCAAAGCCACCCAAACACCCCTCCGGTCAATAGCCCGTAGATGAGGGCGTCGACGACGGATTTCGCGGTCACGCTCCAGGGCCGTTTGTACCAGATGGAGTTTGGGATTTCCGCGAGCCCGTAGCCTACGAACGCCGTGCAGCCGGCAAATCGGAATACGGCCAGGTAGTCGTCGCCGGGGTCGACCGCCCGACTGGCAATGTAGGCGGCGAAGATCGAGACGACGACACAGAAGGCGAACCATTGAACCAGGAGCGTCGCCATGTTGGGCACGCCGTTGGGGAGCACGGTTAGAAGCGCCACCGGGCCCTTGTTCATCTTGTCGACGAACTCCGTGGATGTGCGCTCCGCCTGTGTGTCCGCGTGAGGGAGCATGTACTGGCCGGGGGGGAGGTTGAACGGCCGCAGCGCGTCCATTACCCCATCCTGTGACGGAACCCTCTTGAAATCGCTGTTGTGATACTTGAGCACCATGTGGATGATGGAACTGGCTACAAACACGATCACGGCGGATAGGAGGATCGGTAGCCAGAGGGACATGACGGAGACCATTTTGGTAACCTGGGCTGGTTGGTGAATCGGGTCAGTGCCGCGACCCGGAGCTGGAGTCGGAAAATCTATATTCGAGCGGCAAAAAGCAAAGAGGTCACGAGTTCGGAGCAACGGCGCGTGTCCGCTTTCGAGGCAAAAGTACGCTCTTTAAACAACTGGAGGGCAATTGCAAATTTGTCACTCAACAGTATATTCCGCCCATCACCGCGAGACAACCAGCCTCGAATCAAACCAACAGCATCATGAAGAAAACGCTTTACATTCTTTCGGCAGTTGCCCTGGCGACCGCCTTTTCTATCTCGACGGCAGTGGCTCAGACTCTTATCGGCCCTCATGTCGGGTACGACGCTGATGTGGAAGAACTCTTCGTCGGAGCCAACGCTGTGTTCGATCTCCCGTTTCAAGTTGGAGAGTCGACCCTGAGAGGAAATCCCGAGTTCAGTTACTTCCTAATCGGCGACACGCCGGGAGTCAGTTCGTCACTTTGGGCGGTTACGCTCAACGCGCTTTATCCGCTCACGCTCGAGTTTGCCGACACGTACGTCGGAGCAGGCCTCGCGATATCTCGCTGGTCGTTCGATTTTGACGCTAACGATCTCTTCTCCAAGGGATCAGGCATCATCTTCGATGACTTCTCGACATCCGAGACCAACCTCGGACTGAATGCAAAGGTTGGGGCAAACTTTGGTCGTGAGAGCAGTTTCAAGCCATTCGCCGAGGCCGGCATCATCATCGGCGACGGCTCCCGGATCTATGCACAGGGCGGAGCACGATTTGCGATCTGAGATCCTGACTTAAGGAAGTCTGGACTTAGCTCTCTAGCTAGCGGCCGGGTTCGATACGCTCGAGGTTGTATCGGATCCGGCCGTCGTCGTTTTGTACTTGGTACAGAGTGCATGGTGCAGGGTTCGTGGTCGATTCGAGAGGCCCCGGTCCCAGCGAAGAGGGCTTGGAGTTGGATCCAGGCGGTAAGCGGTGGATGCTCGACTATTCAATCAGATCAATTTTGCGTTCTGATTTCTGATTTCTGATTTCTGATTTCTCTTCCGAGGTTCGTCTCCACCAGTTCGCCAGGGCCGACCCTGAGATGTTCATCCACGGTCCGAAGATGGCCGGAGCGAGTCCGACGGTGGCGACCTTGCCCATCTGCAGCGCGATTCCTGATGCGAGGCCGCCGTTCTGCATGCCGACCTCGATCGCGATGGTGCGGCACGATTTCTTGTCCATCCTCAACAACCGGGCGCTCCAATAACCCAGGAGATAACCCGTTCCATTGTGGATAACGGCGGCAAGCACGAGCAGAAGCCCCACGTCGAGAAGGGCGTCTCGTCCGGCGGCCGTGATTATGGTGATGATGACGGCGATCCCAACCATGGAAAGGAGGGGCATCGCTTTATCGAGCCAGGCAGCTCGACCGCGGGTCAAGCGGTTCAGGATGAGCCCGAGCACGATCGGTACGATGACCATTTCGACAATGCCGATCATCATGTCGACGAAATCGATGGGCACGAACTGACCGGCCAGGAGCTCCATCAGCGCCGGCGTGACGATCGGCGCCAGGAGCGTCGCGATTGCGGTTAGCGTGATCGACAGCGCCAGGTTTGCGCCGGCGATGTAAGCCATGACGTTCGACGCGACCCCGCTCGGGGCGCATCCGATCAGGACGACTCCGGCCGCGATCTCCGCCGGGAACCTGAAAGCCAGCGCCAGACTCACGCCGACTAGCGGCATGATCGTAAACTGGCAGACGAGCCCGACTAGAACTCCCTTCGGCGTTTTCGCGACGGCCCCGAAATCCTTCAGGCTCATGCGCGTGCCCATTCCAAACATGATGACTTGAATGAGCGGTACGATGAGCACCTTTAGATCGAAGTCGCCAACCTTTTGGAAATATTGCGGATAAAACATCGCGGCCGTAACGGCCGCGAAGATCCAGATAGTAAACGAGAATTCTCGGAGACGTCGAAAGCCAAAAGCTCCAATCCCCAACGACACGAAACATCCGACAGCCGCTGGAGCGGCCAACGACGAGTCGCCGGACACGAGGGAGCCGACAAGTACGAGGGCGCACGCCGAGGCGACAATGAGGCCGGCCCTGTATACGTGTCGCACCGATCAGCTCCAGATGCGGTCCCACGACCGCAGCTCGTCCCATTCAGGCGTCGGTGCGAAAAGCTCGGTGCCTTCGCGGAGGTGCTCCTTGACGGCCTCGTCGTTCAGGTCAACACCCAGCCCCGGTGATTCCGGCACCGTGACGAACCCGTTCTGAACGATGGGTTTCTCGACATCCTTTGCCAGGTCTTCCCACCACGGATTGTCGACGGAGTGATGTTCGAGCGCCACGAAGTTCTCGGTGGCGGCTGCGCAGTGGACCGACCCCAGGAACGAGATCGGCGACGCCGCGTGGTGGACTGCCATTGCCACTCCGTGCTCATAAGCATAGTCGCCGATGCGCTTCGTCTCAAGGATGCCGCCCGCCGAGTTCGGATCGGGGTGGATCATGTCGACTGCGCGTGCGTCGATGAGGGGCTTGAAATAGTCGAGGAGATAAATGTCTTCACCGGTCATCGTAGGCGTTTCGATGGCGAGGGAGATTTCCTTCCACATGTCCGTGTAGTCCCATGGCACCATGTCTTCGAGCCACGCGAGGCGGTATGGATCGACCGCCTTTCCGAGCCGAATGGCGTCGTTCACTCCGAAGTGCCCGTAATGATCGGAGGCGATGGGGATTTCGTAGCCCACCGCCTCGCGGACGGCTGCGAGATAATCGGATATCCTGGCCAGACCCTTATCCGTAATCTGGATCCTTGTGAACGGGTGTCTCGTCATTCCGTAGGAACCGGGGGTTCGATCCCACTGGTGAAGCGGCGGATCCCAGAGGTTTTTGCCGACGAGTGTGCCGGGCTCGTCCTTTATCATGTCGATGCCGAAATCCATTTTCAGGAACGTGAATCCGGCATCGATCCGCTCTTTCATCTTCACGGCGAACGCCTCCGGCGTGGCCTGTCGCGGCGTGTCGACGTATATCCTGATCTTGTCGCGATACTTGCCGCCGAGCATCTGATAGACCGGTACGTCGTAGGCCTTTCCCGCGAGATCCCAGAGCGCCATCTCGACGGCGCAGACGCCGCCGGCTTGCCGCGCCTGGCCTCCGAACTGCCTGACGCGCTTGAAGAGCATCTCGACGTTGCAGGGGTTCTCTCCAAGGATTCGACTTTTCAGGAAGAGCGCGTACCGGGCATCGGCGCCGTCACGGACGTCGCCATGACCGACGAGGCCTTGATTCGTGTAGATGCGGATGATCGGCGTGTTGCCCACCACGCCGACGTTCGACACGCGCATGTCGGTGATCTTGAGGTCCGACGGCGAGGACGCCCTACGAACGTTCTGGGATGCAAAGGCAATCTGGTCGTCGAGCGGCGCATGCACCAGCGCGGCCATGCTCAGTCCTCCGATGCCCGCTTTGCGAAGGAAAGAACGCCTGCTGCCCGGCGCAGCCGGTTCGGTGACCGCGCGATCAGATGACTGAGATGACGGCGAGCTCGGGTCGAATTGGTTCGTCTTGGGCGTCTTCATGTTCGTTCCAGTCGGTTTTGGTGGGAAGGACAAGCGCGCGTCACGGAGTACGTTCGGATATGATCTCCTGGATGCGGGCTTCAGGGACTGGGAGTACGTCCTTGTTTGTTTCCAGCCATTCGTAGAAATCGTCCTCGATATCCCGCGACCAACCCGTGTCGATCTGTCCGGGCGTGTATCGGCCCTCCCTCAGTCGCTGATGGCCGAACGTGTCGCGCAGCATGATGATCTCGGATTTTTCGACCACTTCCTGCGCGAGGTGGGCGGGGATGAACAGCACGCCTTCGCGTTTGGCGAGGACGACGTCGCCCGGCAACACGACGGCCTCTCCGATCCGAATCGGGATGTTGATGCCGGCCAACATCATTTCGTGAATGTAGGTCGGGTCCCAGCCTCTCACGAAGGCATTGAATCCGTCGATTTTGGATAGGCCTTCCAGGTCGCGAATCGACCCGTCGAAGACGACTCCGTTGCGGCTTTTGGCGTAGATCGAGTTGCCGAGATTGTCGCCGATGAGCGTGCCCCACGAAATCTTCCCGAACGCGTCGGCCACGTAGACGTCTCCCTGCTGCAGCATGTCAATCGGCCACGAGTTCATCGGACCGATACGGCCCTCTGCATGACCTTTGTCGAGGAATCGCTGCGCCAGTTCGGGACTGTTTGGGAGGTACTGAACCGTGAGCGCTCGCCCCACGATCGGAAGGTCCTCGTGGATCATTTTCCACTCGCCGGCAAACTTGTTGTGATAGCCATGCCCTCGGATCACGCCCCACGCTTCCTCCAATGACACGCTCTTCATCCTCTGGAGGAGTTCCTCCGGTACGACCGGGCGGCCGTCCGCCGAGCGCTCGCCCTGCCACTCGGCTGTCGCGAACGTCACGTCTTCGGGAGATGCGACCTGCGCTCGACAAACGTACGTGAGGGCAAGCGGGAGGGCGAGGACTGCTAGGACAAGAATTGCCTGCGCTATGGTCACTCGGTAAGATTGCGGCGTAATCAACACGGTGTATGCGTTCATATCACTTGCGTTCGTATTCGATTGACGTCAGACTTCTTGCGAATCGACTACGCGTCAGGAGTCGATATCAACCGCTTGGCCCGTTCGTATGCTCTCGTAGATGGCCTCGATGACGCGCATGTCCTTCATTCCCTCGTACCC
>DATKEJ010000498.1:0-10584 GCA_035512315.1 Rhodothermales bacterium
CTGGCATCGTTCCCGTCCAGTTCGTTCTGCGTCGCCGATGGGAAGGCGCAATGGCACGGCACCTGCCAGGGACGCTGACCCGGGAAATACGCCAGGCCGAACTCGTCGGCAAAGTCGGAGAGCGGTCCGCGGCGGTTGTTCTTGAGGTCGATTACCCAGTCAACTTTCTCCTCCGTAAGGCCGTCGGGGTCATACACGAATCCGCTCGAATCGGAAAGCGTGACCACTTTTGCGCCGAAACGGACAAGCCGCTGGGCGGTGTATTGGGCGACGTTACCCGACCCCGACACGGTGCAGACCTTTCCTTCGAGCCCGTCGTTCCGCGTGCCAAGCATCTCTCGGACGAAGTACACGGCGCCGTAGCCGGTGGCCTCCGGACGAACCGTGCTTCCGCCGAACGCGAGCCCTTTACCGGTCATGGAGCTGGTAAATTCATTGCGCATGCGTTTGTACTGACCGAACAGGTAGCCGATTTCGCGGGCGCCGACGCCGATGTCTCCAGCAGGTACGTCGGTGTTCTTTCCGATGTGTCGGAACAACTCGGTCATGAAGGCCTGGCAGAACCGCATGACCTCTTTGTTGGACTTTCCCTTGGGATCGAAGTCCGAGCCGCCTTTTGCGCCGCCCATGGGGAGCGTGGTCAGGCTGTTTTTGAAGATCTGCTCGAACCCCAGGAACTTGAGGATGCTCAAATTGACGGTCGGGTGAAACCTCAGGCCGCCCTTGTACGGTCCGATCGCGCCGTTGAACTGCACCCGGTAACCCCTGTTGACCTGGATCTGACCCTCGTCATTTTCCCAGGCAACGCGAAACATGATGACGCGATCCGGCTCGACGAGACGATGGAGGATGCGAGCATCCTTGTATTCGGGGTTCGCCTCGACGAACGGGATAACGTGTTCGACAACCTCGGTCACAGCCTGGTGGAACTCGATCTCTCCCGGGTTGCTGCGGATAACCTCCGACATGAAGGTTTCAACGCCTGCATCAAGCATTTCCATGCGAAATCAGGGGTTATTGGATGATGACGGTGGTGAGACTGGGGTGAAAGAGCCGAAGCCATGTGGTGAGCTTCCGGGTGATGGATCGGCGCAGCGGCCTCACAAAGACCAAGTCTGACCTATTCCCTGGAAGCGCTTTCAGACGCGGTAAGTTTAGGAAAGCAGGCAGCTAAATAGCAACTGGATTATGTTCCAGGTTCGAGGTGCCAAGTTCCGGGTGCCAGGTGCCGGGTTCTAGGTTTCCGAGAGACACCCCCAGCCGCAGAGAAAGCCAAGCCGCCAAGGGAAGATGATTTCGAATGTCGAACGTCGAACCCCGAACGGCGTCATCGCTCTCATTAGTGCGTACTCGCTTGCTCGGGGCAGGCTCTGAACGTCGAACCCTCCTCGGTCGCTTGGGGCAGGACCTGGAACCTGGAACGTTTAGAACGGCAACGGCTCGCCCTCGGTCTTTACCTTCTCTGCAAAAAGCGTCTGGATTCTCCGCGTTAGAGGACCCGGTTTTCCGTCGCCGATGGTTCGCCCGTCGACTTCGTACACAGGCACGAGCTCACCCATGGTGCCCGACGTGAACATTTCGTCCGCCGTGTAGATGTCGGTAAGTGAGAGTCTTCTCTCAGCAGTGGCGATGCCGTTACCGCTACCGAGCTCCAGAACCACGGCCCGGGTGATGCCCGGCAGGCAGTAGTCGGCATGCGGCGTTTCGAGAACGCCCTTTCTGACGATGAATACGTTGGTCGCGTTCGTTTCCGCTACGTAGCCCTCGAAATCGAGCATGAGCGCGTCGTCGGCGCCGGCCACGTTCGCCTCTATCTTTGCCAGGATGTTGTTGATCAGGTTGGCGTGGTGAATCTTGGAATCCAGCGCCTGAGGCGAATTCCTTCGGATCGATGCCGTAACCAGCCGAATCATCTCGGGATAAACGGGCGGTTTCCACTCGGCGAGTACGATCAGGGTCGGTCCCGATCTGTTCCACTTGGGATCCATCCCCGACGTGACTTTCTCCCCCCGGGTCAGTGTCAGCCGGATGTGCGCTCCGTCCTGCATCCCGTTCGCTTCGAGCGTGTCGAAAATGGCCTGCTTCACCGTTTCACGGGCCGGCACCGCGGCGAACGCCATGGCCTTGGCGGACGCGAACAGGCGGTCGAGATGAGCATCGAGCTGGAAAATGCGGCTGTCGTAGACGCGTATGCCCTCCCAGACCGCATCGCCACCCTGTACGACGCTGTCGAAGACCGATACGCGGGCCTCGGCACGCGGAACGATGCGTCCGCCGACATACACCTTGATGTCGGCATTTCTGGGGTCGGGGAGGGTAGTCATACGTTCCAGGTTCCAGGTTCCAGGTGCCAGGTTCCAAGTGCGCAAGTTCGGAGGTGTGGCCGTGTCGTCCAAACCGGTCAGGTCTAGAGTCCCGACAGGTCTTTAGACGTGACAGGTCTAAAGACCTGACAGGGTTATAAACCCCTCACTCCTATAATTCGACAACGAAACCACCAAGAACATCCCCGGCAGTTTCAAACGAAACTTCATGGCGGTTGGACTCCGGCTTCGACGACTTGAGATGGGCGCGTACTCGATCGCTCGGGGCAAGCCAGGAACCTGGCACCTGGAACCTGGAACGTTTACGAGCTCCGGATCGCATACCGATACAGATGCTCATAATACGGCCTGCATTCCGCAAGCAACTCCTCCAGCCGCTCCGGAAACGCTTCGGTTTTAGGCCGATACGGAGCGAAGCCGGTCGAGCGGTGGATGTTTTGATACCAGTACCGCGCCCATACGCCGTCTTCCGGGCGCCCACCCTCCTTCCAGTAGAGCATAGCCGGATCGAATCGAAGGTCCAAGCTTTCGCAGAACTGGGTCAACACGCCTGTCGGATCCAGCAGGAGCTCGCGCGCATCAAGGATTGCCGGGCGCCGGCCGAGTCCGGTAAGCCGATCATACAGCTCGGCCTGCAGCGCGAGTCCCGTGTCTGCGAGCCTGGGATTCGTGATCTGATTTACGAGCGACGGCAGCATCTCCTCGGGGTCTCGAATCAGGAACGCATTCGATGTCTTTTCCAGAAACGACAGGTCGACGTCGACCAGATGGTGGGCCATCTGCTTGATGAAGAGAATCGGACGATCGATCGGTCCCAATACGATCTCGCGCACCACGGCCTCGCCGTCGCAGTTCTGCGCGGCCATGATTTCCTCACGACCCGGATGCAGAGCGCCCGAAACCCGCAGGTAATGACCGTAAAGCGGCTCGTCGACTACCCGCGTATCATCACGCTGCGCGAACGCGTACATGACCGCCGTGGATACGTTGCGGGGGCCCGACCAGAGGCATATACGTCGAACGTCGAAGGTCGAACGTTGAACGTCCCCGGGCTTCGAGGTCCGAGAACCTTCCATTGACTCTTCGCGCTCCCGCAAAGTTGTTGACATCTTCGACGTTTGACGTTCGACGTTCGACGTTCGACGTTTGAAGTTTGACGTCCGACGTCTACCTATTCGCCACCAGATCATCCACGACGTGCGGATCTGCCAGCGTCGACGTGTCTCCCAGGTTGTCGAGATCGTTCGCCGCGATCTTGCGAAGGATGCGGCGCATGATCTTGCCTGAGCGCGTCTTGGGCAGTCCAGGCGCAAACTGGATCCGATCAGGCTTTGCGATCGGGCCAATCTGGTTGCGGACGAACAGGCTCAGCTCATTCTCCAGTTCCGGAGTCGCTTCGATCCCGTACTTGAGCGTCACGAAGGCGTATATGCCCTGCCCCTTGATGTCGTGCGGGAAACCGACGACAGCCGCCTCGGCCACCGCCTCGTGAAGAACCAGCGCGCTCTCGATCTCGGCCGTGCCCATTCGGTGGCCCGACACGTTGATGACGTCGTCGACGCGGCCCGTAATCCAATAGTACCCGTCCTCGTCGCGCCGGCAGCCATCCCCCGTATAGTACTTGCCTTCGTACTGCGTGAAGTACGTTTTGACGAATCGGTCGTGATCCTGATAAACGGTGCGCATCTGTCCAGGCCACGAATCGCGAATCACGAGAAGCCCCTCGCCGGGTCCTTCGAGGACGCGCCCCTCAGCATTCAGTACCTCCGGCTGCACGCCGAAGAACGGGAGCGTCGCCGAGCCGGGTTTCTGCGGGATCGCACCGGCAAGCGGCGTGATCAGGATGCCTCCGGTCTCGGTCTGCCACCACGTATCGACGATAGGGCACCGGCCGTCGCCGACGACTTCATGGTACCACCGCCAGGCTTCCGGATTTATCGGTTCTCCCACGGTGCCGAGCAGCCGCAAGGAGCTCCGGTCCGTGCGCGTGACGTAGTCGTCCCCCTGGCGCATGAGGGCCCGGATTGCCGTCGGCGCGGTGTAGAAGATCGTGACCTGGTGACGATCCACTACCGACCAGAAGCGCGACGCGTCCGGGTGCGTCGGCACACCCTCGAAGAAGACTTGGGTGGCTCCGTTGATCAGCGGGCCGTAGACGATGTACGAGTGGCCCGTAATCCATCCAATGTCTGCCGTGCACCAGAAGACGTCGCCATCCTTGTAGTCGAAGACGTACTCGTGCGTCAAAGATGCGAAAACCAGATATCCTGCCGTGGTATGGAGGACGCCTTTGGGCTTTCCGGTGGACCCCGAAGTATAGAGGATGAACAGTGGGTCTTCTGAATCCATGATCTCCGCTTCGCACTCGGCCGGTACACCCTGCATTTCCTCGTGGAGCCAGCGGTCGCGCTCGGGATTCCACGGGATTTCGCGGCCGGTGTGACGGACCACCAGTGTGGTCTTGACGTCGGGGCAGCGCTCGAGCGCCTTGTCGGTATTGATCTTAAGCGGTACGTGCTTTCCTCCGCGCAGGCCTTCGTCTGACGTAATGACGTAGGTCGACTCGCAGTCGAGTATCCGGTCGGCAAGCGAGTCGGGGGAGAAGCCCGCAAACACAACCGAGTGGACCGCGCCGATTCGCGCGCACGCGAGCATGGCGTAGGCCGCTTCGGGAATCATCGGGAGGTAAATGGTGACGCGATCACCCTTCTTGACCCCATGCTTCTTAAGCACGTTCGCGAAACGGCGCACGCGATCGTAAAGATGCCCGTACGTGATGTGCTGGGCGTCGGCATCCGGATCGTCGGGCTCAAAAATCAGGGCGGTCTGGCTACCGCGCCGTTCGACATGCCGATCGACCGCATTAACGCACGCATTCAGTTTCCCGCCCTCATACCACCGAACGTGCACGTTGTCGTGCGCGAAGGACGTGTTCTTGACTGTGTGATGCGGCGAAAACCAGGTCAGACGGCCCGCCTGCTCACCCCAAAATCCGTCCGGATCATTTACTGAGCGATCATACATCGCCCGATAGTCATCCATGGAGCGGACATGAGCTGCAGCGCTAAAGGACTCTGAAGCTGGATATATCAAGTGTTCGGACATTTCAAGAAGCCGGTTCGTTCAGGTAGATGTTTGCCGTTGTTTCCAAGGCGCACTGCGCCAACTTTTTACGTGGCGGAAGGATAGGCGCAAAATATCAGACCGGGGGTAGAAAAACACCCGTTTGCGGTGTAAGGTGTTCCCTACCGTAACTTCAAACACCAAGCTTCAAATACCAAACTTGCGGTCGTGCAAGCGTCTCGGCGCTAACGGTGCACGGATCATCGATCATCGATCACCGATCATTGACCAGCGCTTGGCCCCGCGCCCCGCACTCAGGCCAAGTCTGGTATTTGAAGTTTGATATTTGGTATTTGATTCGGTATCTCAAGTCATCCGAAACCACCCTTCAATCACCGCCTTTTCGGCCGCCTGATTGAAATCCCTGTGTCGGTACTCGTTCGTCTCGGGCGAGTAGACGTAGTCGGCGGCCAATCCCCGTGACTTTTCGTTGACCTCCCGAATCGCCTCGACCACGTAGCGGACTTCCTCGTCGGTCATCGTCGGGTGCAGCGAGAAACGAACCCAGCCGGGTTTGCTGCTTAGATCTCCGTGATCGATGGCATCCGTGATGGCCTTCGATCGGCTTGGATCCACGTGCAGCAAGTAGTGTCCGTAAGTCCCGGCGCAAGAACATCCGCCCCTGACCTGAATCCCGTACCGGTCGTTCAGGAGCCTCACCATCAGGTTATAGTGCACCTTGTCCGAGTAGAACGAGATGATGCCGAGACGATCTCTTACCTGGTCGGCCAGAATGTGAATGCCGGGGATCGACCGAAGCGCGGGCCACGCGATGGCGAGCAGCTCTTTCTCCCGGGTGAGCATGCGTTCGACTCCCATCTCGTCCTTCAGCCGGATGCAGAGTGCGGCGCGGATGGCCTGCAGGAAGCCTGGCGTGCCGCCGTCCTCACGAATCTGGATGTCGTCGAAGTAGCTTCTGCCGCCCCAGGGGTTCGTCCAGTTGACCGTTCCGCCGCCTGGATTGTCCGGAACCCGGCTCTTGTACAGCGAGGAGTTGAATAGGAGGATGCCGCACGACCCCGGCCCCCCTAGAAACTTGTGCGGTGAAAAGTAGATGCCGTCAAGTCGCTCGAGAGGATCCGGCGGATGCATATCGATCTCGACGTATGGGGCGGATGCGGCGAAATCGACGAAAACGGTGCCTCCCGCTTCGTGGATGATTCTCGCCAACTCCCTGAATGGAGTCTCGATGCCGGTAACGTTCGAGCAGCTCGTAAAGGCGCCAATGATCCGCTCTCGCTCCCCATACCGTTCGAGCGCTCGCTTGAGTCGTTCGGGATCGACAAGGCCACGCTGGTCTGGTTCAAGGCACACCAGGTCGGCGAAAGTCTCGAGCCAGGAAGTCTGGTTGGAGTGGTGCTCCATGTGCGTGCAGAAAACGACGGGACGCTTTTCAGCGGGCAGGTGTACATACTGTTCCGCCTGGTCGGGAACTCGAAGACCGAGGATCCGGTGGAGTTTGTTCACCGCGCCGGTCATCCCTGTGCCGGTAGTCAGCAGGACGTCGTCGTCAGCCGCGTTCACGTGACGCTTAATGATGCCGTGCGCCACGTGGTAAGCATGAGTCATCGATGTGCCCGTCACGCTCGATTCGGAGTGCGTGTTGCCGACGAACGGCCCGAAACGATCTCTGATGGCGTCCTCGATGGGCCCGTACAGCCGCCCGCTGGCGATCCAGTCGGCGTACACCAGCGGCCTGTTTCCAAAGGGTGTGTCGAACTCCTGGTCGAACCCGACGATATTTCTTCGGTAAGGCTCGAAGAAAGCCTCGAGCGATCCGTTCGTCGAAACGTTGCTGTTTCTACTGGTCGCTGTTTGTGTCTCGTTCATGGGGTTACAAGATAAGGGCGGGGCGGGTACTTTTGGTTCTGGGTGCGCTCCGTTCCCGAGAGGCCGTCATCCCCGACTCGATCCGGGACCCATGAATCCGATGCGACCGTCACCTCGTTCCGGGGTGTCCTGGAATTTGGAACCTGGCACTTGGCACGATTAAGAGCGACGCACCAATATCTCGTGAGCGATCTCGGGATCCAGCGCCAGCTCGGTCTCGTCGATTCTGATCACGCACGAGGGGCGCTGCTGGATCATTGTGATCGTCGCTCCGGGCTCGATGCCATACACCGTCAGCGCCGAGTAGCGCGGGCTCTTGCTCGAGCCTAAGCACACGACCTCCGCCTGTTCTCCGGATTGGAGATGCGATGCCGTGACCACGTTCTGCGGGAGCAGGGGATCGGGTTCCTTGCGTCGCAGGAGGCGCCAGAGCCAGGATGTCCGCTGCGGCTTGTCGGGAAACTCGTAGTCGCAGTTCGGACAACTGATGAGATTGCAGAAATTGCCGAGCGGGCATCCGTGCGCACACACCGTGTCGGTACGGTCGAACTCGAAGCCGCACATGGGACACACGACCCAACGCATGTCGCGCGTGTCGACGGGTTCTATGAGAGGAACAGGCTGGAGCATGTTTGTTGTTCGGATCAGGAGGTAAGCCACTTGCCGACGAAGTGGACGACTCCGCCAAGAAAAATTGCGAACGGAAAGATGAACGCCGAGATCCGCCAGGCGACCTTGCCTCCATGCTCCTTGGCGATCATGAGAAGGTTGGCGATACACGGCATGAAGAGCGTAATGACAACCATCGCGACGAGGATCTGCAGCGGGTTCATGATAGGCGTTTCGGAGATTGCGGCGTCGAGCAGGTAAACGGCGCCGAAGTCGCGACGCATGAACCCGACCAGCAACGCGTTGGACATCTCGGCCGGGAGTCCGAGCCAGCCGGCGACGAGGGGTTCGGCCGCCTTAGAGATCCACGCCAGGGCGTTGATACGGTCGAGCAGGAAAAGAAGCGCGGTTCCGGCAACGAAGATCGGAATCACCTCCCGGAGGTACCAATTCAGGCGGCTCACGGTCTTGACCGAAACGTTCGACATCTTTGGCGTCCGAAGCGGAGGGATCTCAAGGATGAACTCACTCGTTTCGCCTCCGAGGAGACGCGCCGACATCCAACCGACCGAGAGCAGCACGCCGAGCATGATAGCAAGCCACACAAACGTAGCCACCGGGGAAAGAGCGGCCATCAACGCGAGCAGCACACCAAGCTGCGCAGAACAAGGCACGGCCAGGGCCAGAAGCATGGTCGTGATCACCCGTTCCTTCCTGGTTTCGAGGATGCGCGTCGTCATTGTCGCCATCGTCGCGCAGCCGAGGCCCAGAATCATGGGGAGAACCGCCTTGCCGTTCAACCCAATCGTTCGCAGGACGCGGTTGAGCATGATGGCCATCCGCGGGAAGTAACCTGAATCCTCCAGGATGCTGAAAATGAAAAAGAACGTCGTGACGATCGGAAGGATGATTGCCAGGGCGTACGAAAGGGCCATCGTGATGAGCCCGAACGGCCCGACGAGAAAGTCGTGGATGAAGCGAAGTACCTCCTGCCAGAACGAAAGCTCGCCGGTCAGCGTGTAGGCCGGCATGGTGGTCTGCTTGGCCATCCGGAGGATCGGGACCTCATGGACGGGCGTCACGGGCAGGCCAACAGAGTGGTCGCTCAGGGCCTCCTCGTGGTCATGAGGAAACGGAAGCATGGCATCCGTCGCGTGTATGGCGACCGGACTGATCCGTTGTTCGAACAGGCCCACCTCGAGTAAGTCGACCAGCGTGCCTGCGCCGAAAAGGCCGACGAACCAGAACACAAGAAAGACCATCGACAGCAGAGCGATGATGCCCTTCACCGGATGCATGGCCCAGAATCCCAGCCGAATCCGGAAACTCGGTTTGGCGGGCGGACTGATGGAGTACGTTTCGGCGAGGATCTGCTTGACCCTGTTCAGCCGCATGTGCGGAGCCCTCATTGACTCGTCTCCGAGAGCGGTCTGATCAGGGAATCGCGCGTGCGGGATCGCTTCCCGGAGCGCATCCACGCCGCGACCTTCTGAGGCCACGGTGACGACGACGGGGATGCCCAGGATCTCGCTGAGCCTTTCGGTTTGAATACGTCCCCCGCGCTCTTCCAGCTCGTCGGCCATGTTGAGGACCAGCAGCATGGGCTGGTTGCGCTCGATGAGTTGCAGCGTCAGGAGGAGAGCGCGGCGGAGGTTCTTCGAGTCCGCAACCTGGACGATGGTCGCATCGGGCTGCTCAGACAGGAGCCTCATTGTGACGCGCGCGTCTTCGGCGCGCGGCGTCAGGTCGTTGACCCCGGGTGTGTCGATGACCTCGAATTCGCGCCCGTTCAAGTGCGCCTTCGCCCGGACAACCTCCACCGTCGTTCCAGGGTAGTTCGAAACGACCACGTAGTGGTTTGTCAGGTGCTTGAATAGCAGGCTCTTGCCGACGTTCGGATTGCCGGCGAGGACGATCCTGCCGGCTCCGCGCGAAACCTCGCCAGGTTCGGCGACGGTGTCGATTGTCTCGGATACCAACGTCATGGCGAGCACTCGCGCTTCCGCGATTTGGGGTCAGAT
The DNA here is from genome assembly GCA_035512315.1 of Rhodothermales bacterium. Taxonomy (GTDB): domain Bacteria; phylum Bacteroidota; class Rhodothermia; order Rhodothermales; family DATKEJ01; genus DATKEJ01. Next base: position 9,908 of record DATKEJ010000498.1, read on the forward strand.
GCCAGTCTGGGCGATCAGGCGCGGTAATATAATCTGGATTGTGTCTAAATAATATAGAAGAATGTCCTAAGTCCGTTCAGTCGAACGTCGAACGTCGAACGTCGAACGTCGAACGTCAAACGTCGAACGTCGAACGTCGAACTTCGAACAAAGTCTGCAAGTCTGCTGAATCGATTGGTAGGCAGAGGGACTTGCATACTTGCAGACTTGTTGGACTTATTCCAGCATCGTCCTTACCTGATCTAGCGGCAGCGCCTCGACCGTCCGTCCAAATCCGTTCACCGTCGTCGCCATGAAAAGGGAGTTGTATATCGACTCTTCGGTGGCTTCAATGACGGCTTGGAAGAGGGGGGACATCCGGTTGTTCGGGAGCTCGGTGATCGTAGCCGGGTCGCTGCGTCGTTCGGGAGTTCGGCGGACGGATTCTGCCGTTGAGAAAGCGATAACATAATCGCCGGAGCCGTTGGACATCGAGGAGCCGGTGCGCGCCAGTCCGGCCAGGGCGCGATGGGCGAGGCGTTTCAAATTGCGATCCGACAGAGGGGCGTCGGTTGCCACGACGATCATGATGGACCCGTCGGCGTCGTCCGACTCGACGTGGTCGCGAAGGAAGTATTGTCCGAGTTGCACGCCGACGGGTACGCCCATGATCTGGAGGATTCCTCCGTAGTTCGATT
>DATKEJ010000499.1:0-7590 GCA_035512315.1 Rhodothermales bacterium
CAACCACCAAAGAACTTTGCAACTCTGTCTGGACCCGGATCAAGGAAGGTCGGACTTCGGACTTCTGACCTCGGACTTTTCTGTGGAACCGAGAACGCCAAGCGCCTTTCAATCCACTCTCACACTCACCATTGAAAAAGAACCGGATAAAGGAGATACACATGGCCATCGAACGCACCGCAAAAGGCACCTGGCACGGAGACTTGAAGACCGGGAACGGGTTGATCGACAGCACGAGCGATGCACTCAAAAAGGTCCCGTTCACGTATGCGACGCGTTTCGAGAACGCGCCCGGCACCAATCCCGAAGAACTGATCGCCGCAGCCCATGCCGGCTGCTACAGTATGGCCTTCTCCAACTACTTGAGCCAGCAGGGCCATGTGCCCGACGAGATCTCGACAGAGGCAACGGCTACTCTCGACGGGGGCGTGATCGGCAAAATGCACCTCGAAACGCGCGGCCGCGTAAAGGGGCTCGACAATGACAAGTTCAAAAAACTGGCCGAAGAAGCCGAGAAAAAGTGTCCCGTGTCGAACTCGTTCCGCGACTGCATGGAGATTACGGTTAATGCGGAGCTAGCGAAATAGTGTTCCAAGTTCCAGGTTCCAGGTTCCAGGTTACCGTCTCCTCGAGTACGTGCAAGGAACGGTGACCCCAGCGAGGCGAGTGAACCGACTATGTCGAGAAGCTATCCTTAGCCTTGCAACTGCCTGAGACCAAACACACGTAACGATCATCAGGAGCCCGTCTGTCGATCTGTGTGGAGACAGGGCATTCTGCGTTTTGAATTCTGAATTTTGAATTGTAGAACATGCGAAGCAAAGGGGCCCTCTCCATACTCGTCCTGCTGATCGTGGTAGGACTAGCCGGCTGCTACGGTTGTACCAGTTACAACGGCATCGTGGCTTCCGACGAAGCGGTCGCGCAAGCATGGGCAGACGTCGAGAACCAGTATCAACGACGGACGGATCTCGTGCCGACGCTCATGGATGTCGTTCAATCGGCAGCCTCGATCGATCAGGGCCTGATAGCGGCCGTCAAAGACGCGAAAAAGGGCGTCGATGGAGTCAGGTTGACCGACACGTCAGACAAGCCGGCTCTGGACAGGTATGCCGAGGCGCAGCAGCAACTCAGCTCGAGCCTGTCGTCGCTCACGAGCGCGATTCGAAGCGACCAGGGACTGCAGAGCATCGAGGCCCATCGTGACCTCCTCGTACAGCTCGAAGGAACGGAGAATCGCATCGCCGTCGCGCGCAGGAATTACAACGACGACGTGGCCGAATACAACCAGACGGTCCGACGTTTTCCGAAAAATGTCGTCGCCGGTCTCTTCGGATTCGAGCCCAAGCCCGCTTTCACGGCGGAAACCAAGTAGCACAGCCTATCATGCTTACCGGCCGTCGGTTCGAGAGTCCGTGTTCGCGGCGTACTAAGAAAATGAGGTCAGCGGCCATCGCCCTCCTTCTCCTGCAGTCAATGACCGTGCCTGCGAACGCCCAGGTCATTGCGCCGACCGGAGAATGGGTCACTGACCGGGCGGGCCTCCTCTCGTCCAGCGAGATACAGTCCCTGTCGGCGATGCTCGCGGGGCACCAGCAGTCGTCATCCACCCAGATCGTAATCATTATTCTCGATGACCTCGATGGGAGGGACGCTTCGTCCTATGCGTTTGAGCTTGGCGAATCGTGGGGTGTCGGGCAGTCGGGGGTCGACAACGGCATCGTTCTGCTGGTCTCGGTCGGCGACCGGCAGGTATTCATCGCAACCGGATATGGAGTGGAAGCGTCGGTCCCCGACGTGATCGCAGGCAGAATCGTCCGCGAGATTATCACGCCGAGTTTTAGGCAAGGTCGGTACTTCGAGGGATTGCAGTCGGCCGTTGAAGCATTGATCGAGGCAACACAGGGCCAGGTGCCGTCGCGTCTCGCCGAATCGCGGGCAGAGGCACCCGATGTCCGGCGGATCATGTTCATCCTGTTTGTGATCGCCATCGTAATGATCGTCTTCCTGGTTATTCGCAGAATGGGATCCGACGAGGATGGACCCGATCGGCCGCATCGGAGGAGACGAGGAAGAGGGTGGCCTTACATCATATGGGGTGGGGGATTTTCGCACGGCAGCGGCCGAAGCGGTGGATTTGGCGGCGGCGGGGGCGGATTCGGCGGCTTCAGTGGTGGAGGAGGGTCATTCGGGGGCGGAGGGGCCGGAGGCGGGTGGTGATCGCTGACTTCGTATGCGCGGCTTGACCATTTGAGTGAACCCATGACCTTAAACCGTTTGGCAAGACTCCTCCAGTTCCTCGAAGAGGACCCTGACGACCCGTTCGTTCGTTTTGCGCTGGCATCCGAATATTTGAAGGCGGGAGACCTGGACGCTTCGCTCGAATGGTTTGAAGCGCTGGCTCGAGACCACCCGGATTACGTCGGGACCTACTACCAACTCGGGAAGCTATACCATCGACTTGGTAGAGAGGGGGAGGCGCTGAAGGCACTCGAAGACGGAATTCAGGCTGCGTCGCGCGTCAATGACTTTCACGCGTCCTCCGAGCTCCGATCAGCGAAGATGGAGATCGAGGTCGGAGGCGATCCGTAGGCACCGACGTTATGGCGAAAGCTGCTCGCAATCAGGGGAACGACTGGCGCTCGTACTTCGACATAACGCGATCGGGCACCTACGGATTCCTCGCCGCGCTACCTCTGTGGGCGGCCTACGAGGTCCTGATTCTGATGGCGAACAGCGCGCGCCTGGGAGAAATCAGGGTCAGCGCCGACATCTGGATTAAGCGCGTGCTGGCGAGTTTCGGGGCTGTGGGAATGTTTGGACTCGGGATAGCGGTTCTCATCGCCGGGATCGCCGTTTTCTACTGGGAACGGAAAAAGAACCTTCCGATTCGACCCAGATTCCTGTTCATGATGCCTCTCGAGAGCGCCGTCTATGCGATCGCGCTGGGATGGTTCGTTGGCACGGCGATCGGAATTGTCTTTGCCATGGCGCCGCCGCAGATGGCCCAGATCGACGGGCCAACGCAGCTTGCCCTCTCATTGGGCGCCGGTCTGTATGAAGAGCTGGTGTTCCGGGTTCTCCTCGTCGGAGGTCTGTTCTGGCTTCTGCGAAAGTTCTCCGACAAATCCGTCGCTTATCTCAGCGCGGCACTGATCGGTGCGGCCATTTTCAGCGCCGTTCACTACGTAGGCCCGCTCGGAGACCCATTCACGATCTCCTCGTTCACGTTTCGCTTTCTGTTTGGTCTCATGCTGAACGGACTTTACATCCTTAGGGGATTCGGCGTGGTGGCATGGACCCATGCGCTCTACGACGTCTCCATCGTGGTTGGATTCTGGGGCTGACTCGTGTGGCTCACCGGCATCAGACGCTCCGGCTTTAGGGACAAAACAAGGAAACGCGCGAGCAGGAGGATGGCCGCGGCGGCGAGTCCGAGTACCAGGCCCCACCAGATCCCTAAAGGGCCCAGTTCGAACGCGAATGCGAAGACGTATGCCCCCGTAAACCCGATTCCCCAGTACGAAGCAACCGCGACAATCATGGGAACGCGCGTGTCTGCGATTCCGCGCAGCGCACCCGCTGCCGTCACCTGGACGCCGTCGAAGACCTGAAACACGGCCGCGAGGCCGAGCAACATTACGGCGAGATGGACTACGGGGCTGTTCGCCGGATCGGAAAGGTCGATGTACAGTCCGATTATGGCCCGCGGAAACGTGAAAAACAGGACGGCAGTGATTCCCATGAACAGGGCGGATACCGCAATGCCTGTCAGGCCTGCGACGCGAGCGCCGCGGGGATTGCCGACGCCGATCTCGAAGCCCACCCGAACCGTGGTGGCGAAGGCAATTCCGAGTGGAACCATGAAGGTGAACGCCGCGCATTGCAGCGCGATCTGATGGGCCGCAACCTCGATGGTTCCCAGGCGCCCCATCATGAAAGCCGCCACGGCAAACAGGCCGGTTTCGACTCCGAACATTATTCCGATCGGCCACCCGATGCGGAGAAGATGCCGGAAAGTGGGCACGTCCGGCTTGCCAAGACGCGAGAAGACACCGTACGTCCGAAGTGAGGGGTGCCGCTGTACGAACACTACGAGTGAGCCGAACAGAATCCAGGAGACAATGGTCGTCGACAGGCCCGTCCCGGCGACCCCCATCTCCGGAAAGCCGAGTTTGCCGTACATCAGCACATAGTTGCCTCCTACGTTCGCAATTGCACCGAGAAGCGTGATGGCCATCACCGATTTCGGGCGTCCTAGCGCTTCGACGAAGTGCCGAAGCGCCGTATACCACAGCGCAGGCAAAAGGGCCGGAGAGATGGTTTCCAGGTAATCCTGGGTCAAGGAGGCCACCTTGGGTTCCAGGCCGAAGTCCAGGAGCGCGGATTCGACGTGCCACATGAGGACGATTGCCGGTATCGACAGCATCGTACCAAGCCAGAACGCCTGTCGTACCGTTCGGCCGATCGGATCGGTGTGCCCGGCTCCGTGCGATTGGGAAACCAGCGCGCTTACGGCCGACAAGATGCCCGCGCTCACAAGGAAAAGCGGGAAATAGACCGCACCCCCGAGGGCCACGGCCGCCAGAGACGCTGCCCCCAGCCTGCCCACCATGATCGTGTCGACGAAACCCATAGACATCTGGAGCAGCTGGGCGACCACCATAGGGCCGGCAAGGACCAAAAGACGCGGAATTTCGTTTCGAAGACTATCGAGCATTACGGCTGAATTAAAGAGCCCGAAGATACGTCGGTGGCCCCAAGCGCTCGACGGCAATCCACGCAGCGCGGTTGCGCCACGTGCTGTTGTATCTTTACGAAATGCAAACCACCTCCTCTGGTACGAACCAGTTGGCGACCGTGGATCGGGACACGCAGGTCTTCCCGTTCGACGTCTCCGTCATCATCGTCAACTACAACGTCTGTCGATACCTCGAACAGGCGCTCGACTCCGTGTTCAGGGCGGCTGCGGGGTTGAAGGTGGAGGTGTTCGTCGTGGACAACGACTCGGTCGACGGGTCGGTCGAAATGGTGCGCGAGCGATTTCCTCAGGTCCGCCTCATCGAAAACGAGCGAAACCTCGGATTCAGCAAGGCCAATAATCTGGCGATCGCAGAGGCAAACGGCCGGTATCTGTTCATTCTCAACCCGGACACGATAGTCCAAGAAGATACTTTCCAGGCGCTCATTCGGTTTATGGACGAGCATCCCGATGCCGGAGCGGCCGGCTGCCGCATCCTGAATCCCGACGGAACGTTCGCCCGCGAGAGCAGGCGCTCGTTTCCATCTCCAGCGGTCGCCTTCGCCAAAATTGCCGGCCTGAGTCGGCTCTTCCCGAAGAGCCGACTATTTGGTCGTTACAATCTCACGTTCCTGCCGGACGACCAGGTGAGCGAGGTCGACGCGTTGAGCGGAAGCTGCATGTTCGTTCGCCATGCGGCGGTGCATTTGTCCTCTGCGCAGTTTGCCTCCCTGAAGGCGAATCACGATATGCTCCGGGCAGACATGAGGCAAGGTGCTTTAACTCTTGTGACGGATACGGCAAGCGGATCCGGGGCCGGAATGTTCGACGAGGACTTCTTCATGTATGGAGAGGATCTCGACTGGTGCTTCCGGATCGGCCGGGCCGGATGGAAGATCTACTACACGCCCGCGACGCAGATCATCCATTTCAAAGGGGAGAGCACGAAACGCGGTGAGCTGCGTTATGTCCGTCTTTTCTACGGCGCAATGAGCCATTTCGTCGATAAGCACTTTCATACTCACTATTCCAGGCTATTCTCGGCGCTCTTGCACTTTGGCATTTGGATGCGGGCGGCGCAGTCGGTGCTGTACCAATGGCTGAGTCGCGCACGCGTCCCGTTTATTGAGTGGCTCGTGGCGTTTGCCGCGATAAGCGGAGTAGCACTTGTCCGGTCGGTACCCTCCACGTTTTCCTTCCCGCCGGTTTTTTTCCTGGCTGTGGTTCCCCTCTATGCACTGTCGATCGTCTTCTGTATCGGACTCGTCGGGGGATACCGCCGGCGTCGACGATCGAGATCGCGCCCGGCATGGCAGGGAACAGGGATCGCGTTCCTCGCCGTGGCGACCGGCTCGTTCTTCTTCAAGTCCGTTGCGTATTCGCGCGTCGTGCTGCTTTTCGGATTTCTGACGGCGCTCATCGCGCTGCTGGTGATTAGGTGGATCCGCCGCGAGTTCGGGGAGCGCCGTATCGGTCAGCGGCAGGCAATCGTGGTCGGCCCCGCGAGTGCAGCCGAGCAGTTTCGAAGCCTGCTCCGGTCGCACCCCCAGCCGTCACTCGAAGTAGTCGGGTACGTCGAAACAGACGAGGCAAGCGGCGCCGCACGCTCCAAGTTCACGACGATTCCCAAGCTCGGCCGCGCCGATCAGCTGCGCGATATCATTCGGCTTCGTCATATCGACGACCTGGTTTTCGCCGCCGGTCACGTGCCCAACGAGCGGATGTTCGGGATGATGAGGGGGTTGATCGACCTCCCGGTTCAGTTCAAGATTCTGCAGCAGGAGCAGCACCAGGTAATCGGGAAGTCGTTCTCGCGACAGGTAGCCGACGTTTCGCCGCTCGTCGATGCGGAGCTGGAGCTTGCCATCCCTCGCGGGCGCTTCGAACGACGTGTGAGCGAATCGACGATCGTGCTCGCCGCGGTGGTTGCATTCGTGATACTCATCATACCCGGTGTGATCATGGCTCCAAAGGCCGGTTGGCTGCGGCGCCTTCGGAAAGTCGCAGGGTCCCTCGTTTCCGTCGTGTCGGGAAAGACTGCACTCGTCGGCTACGATCCCGAAGCTGCGTTCATCCCGCCAGACGAGTGGGGAATCCCGGAAGGCCGCGTGCACGTATCAGCTTTGCACCCCGGATCCGGATTGTCATACGAACTGTTGCAGCAAGTATATTGGCGTTACGCTCAGGAGCAGTCGTTTCTGGTTGACCTCCAAATCGTCGTCGGATTCATACGTCGGGATCGGGAGCAAGGCCTGTCGACGTAATCGGGCCTATCTAGTTAAGATTATGTTTTTACTTGACTTCGAGAAACCGCTCGTAGACCTCGAGGCGAAGCTCGCAGAAATGCGTGAGCTCAACGCGACGAACGCGGAGGTTGATCTTACGGCTGAGATTGACCGGCTCGAGCAGCGTGTCGATGAGCTCAGGGAGTCGATTTATCGCAACCTGACGCGCTGGCAGCGAGTCCAGCTTGCGCGTCATCCAGATCGGCCTTACACGCTCGACTACATCCAGGCGCTGACCGAGGATTTCACGGAATTGCACGGCGACCGCAATTTCGGGGATGATCCTGCAATCGTCGGCGGTTTTGGACGGTTCCTGGGCGCTCAGTTCGGAAGCGACGATCGCACCGTAATGATCCTTGGGCACCAGAAGGGTCGTGACACTAAGAGCCGGAAGATTAGACGCTTCGGAATGCCGAATCCGGAAGGGTATCGCAAGGCGCTCCGCCTCATGGAGCTCGCCGCGAGGTTCAACAAACCGATCGTCACGATGCTCGACACTCCGGGCGCGTATCCTGGGCTCGAGGCGGAGGAGCACGGCCAGGCGGAAGCCATCGCGAGAAACCT
>DATKEJ010000500.1:0-7990 GCA_035512315.1 Rhodothermales bacterium
AATGTAACGAGACGCCTCATTGTATTTGACCTCACGTCTGTTGGTTTGAATGATAAGCGTACAGCCGCTGGTCGACGGCCCCGCTTACGACTTTTCCTAAATCACTCCGGTTCGCGGAGCGCATGTCGCCTTGTTTAGTGATCACACCCGTCAGATGTGCTTGGCACCCAGGAATGACCGTTGTCGCTCGCCTTTGATCTGCAGGCAAACTGTTTGCTATTAGCATAGCATTGGAGTTACAAAACACTCTATTCTTTGTCAAGAGTGAAAACCCTACAAGGGGGGTTGACTTTCTTGCGCATGCAACTCGGTGATCAGCCAGGCGCGCACCCAGCGCCACTTGCGACTCAGGCTCCTCATCGGGATGCCCGTCTCCGCTGCTATCTCCGTCATCTTAAGACCCAGTATACACCGTAAATGTACGATTTCGAGGGCTTCCTGGTCGCGCCGCGCCAGCTCACCCAGAATCTGGTCGAGGGTGAGCACCTCGTCGAGCCTGACTCCACCCGTCTCGCGGGCAACGAGATCGTCCAGCGCGCTCAGACGCAACACCTGCATTCGCCCGCCACGTTTCTCCGCCTGATGATGTCGTGCATAATCACAAAGAATTCTTCGCATATGCCGGGCGGCGATCCCGAAAAAATGACGTCGATTCTGCCATTCAACCCCCGGCTGGCCCACAAGCCGTGCGTACGCTTCGTGTACGAGAGCACGCGTGTCGAGCGTGTGGTCGTCCCGCTCGCGACGCAAATAACTCCGGGCCAGGTTGGACAGCTCATCGTAAACCAGCTGCATGACCCGGTTCATCGTTCCGTCGTCACCCGACGCCGCGTCAAGCAGCGCACCGGTAATCGTGCCGGCCTCCACCGATGCGGAGGCAGTACTCCCCGACCGGGAGCCCGTTCGCGCCGGTGCCCGATTACTCATTGGCCGTCACTCTTTTGTTGGAGCGCTTCAAAGTAACGCCTTATAAGTTCTTCATAATCTGGAGAATAACCCGCTTCCATTGCCCGCAGGAGCTCCCGCCGCAGGCGTTCCCCACGCTCGTTCGGCGTCAACTCGGAGGGACTGGTGCGATCGATCTCGTCCGCCGTCCGACCCTGCCGCTGGTTGTCCTTGCCGCGTTCCCGCATCGAGCGCTGAGCATTGAGCAGCCGGGTCAGGATTTCCTGCTGGCGCTCATAGGTCTTTCGGTCGATCCCGCGATTCTGCATCTCGGAAATCGTCTCCTCCATCTGCCGCGCGATCTCTTCCAGGTCGCCCAGAAGGCGGCCGGCGGCCTCCTCCGAGTTCTGGCCCATCTCCTCGAGCTGTTTTCGCAGCGCCTCCTGCTGCGCGGCCATCTGCTGCAGCCGAGCTTGCATGTCCTGACCCAACCGGCTCCCCTGCATGTCGTTCAGAAACTGCTGGATCTGTTCATTCAGCTTGCCCTGTTGCCCGGCCATCTGCTGAAGCTGCTGCATCATCTGCTGCATCGACATGCCGGCCATTCCGCCCTGCTGGTTCTGCATGCTCTGCATGAGATCCGACAAGAGCAGCGCGAGCTCGTTCAGATTGGTCATCGCCCCTTTCTGATGCCCCATCGCCTGTTGGCCGCGCCCCTCGGTCATCTCCTCGACGGCGCGCGACATATCCATGGAGGCGGCGCCCGCGTGCGCTTGAACCTGACGTGACATTTGCGGAATCGAGCGCGAGAGTCGCGACAGCGTGTCGCCCACGACTCGGAGGCCGTCATGGAGTTCCGACTGCTGCTGCGTCAGTCCGCGCAATCCCGCATCCCGGCTGGCCAGGTTTCTGACGCCGTCCCGAAGCCGCTCTTCCTCGAGCGACAGTGTAATCACGTCGTCGAGGGCGCGCCGCAACGCCTGCAAATTCGCCTGGAGCTGCTCGCCGCTCATCTGATCCTGCATTTCGGAGAGCTGCTGGGAGAGCTGCTGCAAATCCTGCTGCATCTGCTGTTGAGAGTCCTGAGCCCGAGAAAGCTGACCCTGCCGCAAGTCTTGCGCGTTCCGGCGCATCGCGTTCTGCATGTCCTGCTCTTCGAGTTGCTCGAGCAGTTGCTCCATTTCCTCGGTCGGGGCGGGAGACAGTTCCTCCATTTGCTCGCCGATCTCCTGCATGAGCTCCTCGAGTCTCTTCATGTCTTCAGCCGCTCTCTCCTGCTCGCCGGCAAGCCGCTCCGGGTCCGGCCGCTGACCCTTGTCGCTACTCTCCTGCGAGCCGTCCTCAGATTCCTTCCCATCCTGTCTGGTCTCATCCTCAGGTTTCGGGGCATCCTCCTCAGGTCCGGCCTCGAGCAGCTCTTCAGTCTGCTTGGCCATCTCGGCCTCCCGTTCGCTGAGGTCTTCGGCACGCCTCGCCGCCTCTTCGAGCTGCTGCTCGGTGCGGAGTCTTTTAAAGAGCTCGAGCGCCCGTTCAATCCGATCTCTGAACTGGTCTTCGTTGAACTCGAAATCGCCCATGGAGCGCTGCATCTCGCTGAGGTCGAGATCCATCATGGCTTCTTTGAGCCTCTCCAGCGCCTCCTGCAACTCCGGCGAGCTGATTTCCTCGACGACGCGCTTCAACTCAGTAAACTTTTCGAGCGTCTCGGGGGAGAGAAGGTTGCTGTCGGTCATTTCGTCGACGAGCGACTCCATCTTTTCCGCCAAATCGGAGACCTGATCATCCAGCTTCGACTGCTGCTCCTTCAGGCGCTCGATCATTCGTTCGTCGTCCCAGTCTCCTTCCTGCTTCCGTCGCAGCTCGTCGCGAAGAGCCTGGAACGACTCCTTTATCTCGTCTGACTCGTTCAGCAAGTTCTCCAGCGCCCGTTCCAGGTCGTTCTGCTGCTCATCGACGGCCTCGAACCGGTCGGTGAGCGACGGAAATCGAATGGTATGGAGGCCGCTCGTCGTCACTTTGAAACCGGACACGGCGTCGTTGTCGGCGACCTCCAGATAAAACGTGATCACGTCGCCCGGCACCAGATCCAGCCCGGCTTCGGACAGGGCCCACCTGTAGTCGACCTGCTGGTCGAGCTCTCGCGCGACCGGTTTCGGGAGTGGAAGTCTGGTAAACGTCTCCTGCGGATCGCCGAATCGGCTCTCGGCAAGACGGTAATACAGCGACAGACCCGAGAAGCCGAAGTCGTCGGTGATTCGGGCCGATATGTCCACGTCGAGCCCATCTTCAAATTCGGAAGCCGGCGCCGGGTCGAGCACGAAAATGGAAGGCCGCTGGTCGCGAACCGCCCTGATGCGATACTCGATCGGACGCTCATTCGTGACTCCCGAGGATGAAGTAAGCACGACCCTGTACCGGTCGTCCCCGACGACCCTGAATGAAGCGGCAGCCTTGAGACCATCCAGGTCGACTGGAATCGCGGCCGCCTCGTCGAAAACCAGTTCTCCCCGGTTTATATCCTCGCCCCCAAGATCGAGCGCCATTTCTATCGTGGATCCAACGACGGCGCTCACGTCACCCGCGTCGGTCGCCAGCTCCTTGACCGGCAGACCGGTATAAGCCGGCGGGATCAGCGTCATCTGCATCGACCGCACGAAAGGACGACCCGAAACGTCGACTCGATATGTTGGAGATGCGACTCTTTCGGCTTCGACGAAGTACTGGAATCCGTCGCGGACGCTGGGAATCAAATGTGCGTACGCTCCATTCTCGCCTTGCCGGAGGGACACGATCTCCGCTCGATTCTCGCCCGGCCGCCTCATCGACAGCATCACGTCGTCATGCACTGCCGAGCCGACGAGACGCACCTGGATCAGCAGCGAATCGCCCTTGACCAGGCGCACGTCGCCCGGCTCGACTACGATCTCGAAAGGCGCCGGTCTCAGGAAGCTCGTTCCGGGCGCCATCATTCGTTTTGCTGCCGATCCGAATGTGCCCGGCCAGACCAGAACGAATGCCGCCAGACCGATCAGGGGCCATCGGGCAAGCCGGCTGGCGCGACGAAAATCGTCGAATCTCTCCACCTCGAGGTAATCGACGCTATCGACTTTGCGACTTAATTGCACAACCGCGGCATCGACCAGCGGCTCGGGAGCCTCACTGCGCCGGCCTGATGCCAGCTGGAGAAGGTCAAGCAGTCGATCGGCCACTTCGGGGAAAGTCCGCCCCACGGCCTTCGCGACCGTTTCGTCGTCCGGACCCGGGCGAACACCGATCAGGCTCGCCAGCGGAGGGCCGAGCAAGATCGCCGCGGCGGCAGCGGCTACGATCGCCGATATCCAAAAGATGATCGTGCGGGGAGTCGGGGCCATCCAGAGAAGCGCTTCGAGGCCGACAGCGAGCAGGATTCCGGCGCAAATCAGTCCGAGAAAGAGGGCGGAGCCGTACAGGAGTTGACCAAACGTCATCCTCCGCGCAAGCATGCGGATGCGCTTGTTGATTTCCGCAATGAGGCGAACTGTGCCCTCGCTCATGAATCCTGTTTCAAATTCGCCGCCCGGGCCGCAACTGGTTGGGGCGGAGTCACATGTTGTAACGCGTTGTCGGCGGCCGGTGCTGGCCAAGTGTACAGGCTCGCGTTGCAGCGGGTTTCAGAAAAAACGACAGCGGGAAAAGAATTGCCCCGCCCTACACGGTCAGAACCAGGTAGGCGCTCACCGTCACCTGCCCCAACGCGATCACGAATAGGATGAAAGATTGCAGAGGATGGAATTCTCGAGGCGGGTCACCGGCACGAGGCAGTTCCCGCCCGCCGAAAAAACCCTCCGTCTCGCTCTTAACGAGTGCCCAAATCAGAAGCCCGTGCGCGAGCACCGCAAACGGGATCGCCTGCAGACCCCAATTAAAGAGGGTCGCAATGCTCAGCAGCCCGGCGATTCCGGCAACGGCGAAAATGACTTCCGTGGTTACTTGCTTGAACATGGGTTGGGTCGTGATTTCTGGAAATATAGTGCTAATGTTTGACGGTACAATGAGTGACTGCACTAGGAGTTGTCTCTAAAGCCATTACAACGGACAAGTCGGGTTTTACCCGCAGAGAGTTTTGCTGCCTCGTGACCCCGCGATGAATCGCGGGGCTAGCAGGTAACATGACCGCAAGTTCGGCTTCTCTCCTGTCGCGCTCAGCCGCCCCCTCGGGGTGGGGGACGGGCTTACCCCTCCCCCACCCTGAACTCCGGGATCCTGCCGGAGTCGTAAATCCGTACGGCTGCGTTCCCGTCGATCGAGACGCCGACCGAAGCATCACCGGATGATTCGAACGCGATGCTGCCCGCCGCGTCGCCGAGGCGCGGCACCAGTACCGTGACGAGCATCGGTGCGGTCCCCACCGAGGTCGTCTTCGCGTCGACAAAAGGATGCATAACTGCCCGTTCCTGCGGGATGGGAAGAACGTCCGATGCACACTCGACTCCCTGCGACGACCACGCCGCGCCCTCCAGACGCGCTGCCGGCCTGCTGATCACGAACGTCCCGATTCCTGTTTGCAGCGCTGCCTTCCCGTCGTCGTTAAACGCGTAGTGTCTGGCGGCCAGAACGGCGCCATCATCCCCTCGCACCACCTTGTCAACCACCACGACCGCCGGCAAATCGGTCAGGACGACCACGGTTCTGACGACAGATTCAATCTTCTCATCGACCAGCCTGTAGGCCGCCGTGGCGTCGCTGCTCCAGTAAGAGTAGCCGTCCCGCTCGCCGATGCGAACGATCCGGGCCACGGACAAAGACGCATTGGTGCCTTCCGAGCCGTCATGATACTGATGCCCGTTCCCGTTGATGAGCAGACAACTGTGTCCGGCGGTCGTTCGGAGCATCCAGGAAGGGTCGGAGTAGCCGTAAGGCGGCCGGTAGGGATCAACGACGAGCTGCTCTCCGAAGCACTTCACGACGATGCTGTTGCGGTCGGCGTGCTCGTGATTCGCCGGACCACCGCTGCGCATCGCAACGACGAGATCATCTGGGGTGTATCCCGTTCTTGCGACGACCCAGTCGAGCGCGGAGTGATACAACCGCGGACCCGCCGGGGGAGCATCCTCAACGATCTGCGGCCGGTACCACATGACCGACCACATGTTGTGCGCTCGTGGCATCGTTTTCCCGAACCACTGGGCGCGTCCATCACCGAATCGATCGGCGATCCAGAACGGGACCGACGACATCATCCCGCCGCCGGCATCGCCAAAATTGACGATGGCGTAGGGATCGTCGTTCGTCGGCATGGTCATTCCCTCCATGAAATCGACGAATCCCGGCCAGTTGACGATGTCGAACAGATTCGCGTGGTCGAATCGCTCGAGAACGATGGCGGCCTGCGCGAGATGCTCGGACGTGTAGTTCGCGTACGAGATGTTCTCGTCGTAGGACCCGTCGACGGCGTAGAGATCCCGGAATGTTCCGACCGAGTACTCGGCCTGCTCGATCCACCTTTCGGACGTTTCACTGGATCCGAAAGCTCGCTCGTAAGCCACCGCGCCAATCGCCAGCGCCGAGGCGGGCACCGCTTTCAGGTTGGTCCGATCGAGAATCGTCGGCCAGTTCGAGAGATCGATGATGTCGCCGGGCCGATGCTCGAAGTAGGTGCTCGTTCTGTCCATCGACCATCCTTCCACGCGGTCTTTGTAGCGCATTCCGTAGAGCCCGAGGAAACATGCCTCACAGCCGCGTTCGCCCATGACCGTCATCCACTCCTGGCGATCGGCGTCTGTGACAAAGTCTCCTAGCCAATCGCACCCAAGAGCCACAGCGATCGTCGAGGCGGGCGCCCTCTGGAGACCGAAGACGCGGTCGCCGCCTTCGAGGAAGTAGTCCCACCGCGGAAACATCATCAGCGTTCGCATCGATTCGACCGACAGCGCGGCCGCGTCCTCGTCGCCGGTCATCGCGTAGAGGAAGGCCATGTTCTGAATGTTTCCGGCCACCCGGGCGATGTCGTACAGTTGGTCGTTGTAGCGGACCTCCTCTGCGTTAAATTTCCGCTCCGCGGCCCGATCGAGGCCGGCCAGCTCGGCCCGGTACGATTCGAAAAGCGGATCGGAGACGAACCGGCTTCGCAGCGTTGCCAGACTGGCTTCGTCGAAGAACAGCCCGTAACGAAGCGCTGACGAGCCGCCTGAGAAGAACTGGGTAACGGGCATTCGAGAGGCCATCCAAAGGCCTGACAGTGCAAGAGTGCCTTGCTGTAGAAAATCGCGGCGTGAGCTTTTCATGATGAAGTGTTCGCGTGTTGAGGGTCGTTCCATAATATGCGCGACTCGGTGTAGATTCAATTCGATCGGCAGATGAATATGGTATGAGCATCATCGGACTTGACGTCGGGGGTTCGAAAACGGCCGTCGTCGAGGGTACGACGGACGGTGCGATCCTTCAGCGGTCTGAAATCCCCACGGAAGCAAGTCTGCCTTTCGACACGACATTCCCGGGGATCGCTTCTCTAGTCGATGTGCAAATGGAGGAGGCCCAACGTCACGGCAGGTCCATTGACGCAATCTCGGTTTCCATCGGCGGCCCGCTGAGAATCGCCACGGGAGAGATTATAAATCCGCCGCACCTGCCGGGCTGGCACAACATTTCGCTTTCGGAGCGGCTGAGCGAGCGATTCCCCGGCATCCCGAACTTCGTCGAACACGACGGGAATGCGGGCGCGCTCGCTGAATTTCATTTCGGAGCCGGGCAATCTGTGCCTGATATTAAACATCTGATTTTTCTTACTTTCGGAACAGGACTCGGCGCCGGCATCATCGTAAACGGATCCGTGCTGCGTGGGGCATCGGATACCGCGGGAGAGGTCGGGCATTGGCGGCTCATGGAATCGGGCCCTGTCGGCTTTTTCAAAGCAGGATCATGGGAGGGTCTTGCCTCCGGCGAGGCTATGCTGGAGCGCGCCAAACGCAGGAATCCCTCGAAATGGAACGAGGAGACAACGGTTCGTATGTTCGTCGGCGACGTGCTGTCGGATGACGAGGACGCTCTCGCCGTCGTTGAGGAGACGGGTTTCTGGCTCGGCCGCGGAATCGCACTGCTTGTGGACGCTTTCAATCCTCAGATCATC
>DATKEJ010000501.1:0-8095 GCA_035512315.1 Rhodothermales bacterium
CTTGACGTTAGACATACCGATTGAGAACATTCTCAAACAGCTCCTGCTTCCCGCTGATCTGTCGCGGGTGGCCGGAGTCGGATGCCAGCTTGTGCAGGTCGGTCAGAGACAGTTCGCCGCGTTCGAATTGCTTCCCGTTTCCGGAGTCGAAGGAGGCGTAGCGATCCTTCCGTAGTCCTTCCAAAGGTGACTTGGTCAGGATCTGATCGGCGGCGATGATGGCGCGTGCGAAGATGTCCATCCCGCCAATGTGGGCGTGGAAGAAGTCTTCCAGGTCTGTGGAATTCCTCCGCAGTTTCGCGTCGAAGTTGATGCCGCCTCCCTGGAATCCTCCGGCTCTAAGAATGACGAGCATGCATTCCGTCAGTTCGTAGAGGTTGTTTGGGAATTGGTCGGTGTCCCAGCCATTCTGATAGTCGCCTCGGTTGGCGTCCATGCTGCCGAGCATCCCGGCGTCGGTGGCCACTTGGAGCTCGTGTTGGAACGTGTGGCCCGCGAGTGTCGCGTGGTTAACCTCGACGTTCAGTTTGAAATCCTTGTCGAGACCGTATGCCCTCAGGAATCCGACCACCGTGGCGGAGTCGTAGTCGTACTGATGTTTGCTTGGTTCGCACGGTTTGGGTTCGATGAAGAAGGCGCCTTTAAATCCCTGGCTGCGCGCGTAGTCCTTGGCCGCGTGGAGGAAGCGGGCCATGTGCTCCAGCTCGCGTTTCATATCGGTGTTGAGGAGGGACATATAGCCTTCCCGACCTCCCCAGAAGACGTAATTCTGGCCGTTGAGTTTGATGGTTGCGTCGAGGGCCTGTTTGACCTGTCCGGCTGCGTAGGCAACGACGTTGAAGTCGGGATTGGTCGCCGCCCCGTTCATGTAGCGCGGGTGGGAGAACAAGTTGGCGGTGCCCCAAAGCACTTTGACCCCGGTTTCGCTCATCTTCTCCAGGGCGTAGTCCGTTATTGCTTCGAGCCTTCGCTCGGATTCCGCGAGTGATTCGCCTTCTTCTACGAGATCGTAATCATGGAAGCAGAAGTACTCGAGTCCGAGTTTGGTCATGAACTCGAAGGCGGCATCCATCTTGTTTCGAGCCCGCGTCAATGGGTCGGTTCCCGCATCCCAGGCATAGGATCGCGTCGCCGCTCCGAACGGATCGAGCCCGCCATTGGAGAAGGAGTGCCAGTAGGCGCACGCGAACTTGAAGTGGTCGCGGAGCGGCTTGCCGGCGACGACGAGATTCGGATCGTAGTGGCGTAAGGCGAGGGGATTAGAGGTGTCGGGTCCTTCGAAGGATATCGAGGGGATGCCGGGAAAGTATTCTTTGGACATTGTCGAGAAGATGTTGAACGGTGCGATTGGACGCTTGGAAAGTAAGCAACGCGGTGATTCCGTGAGATCTGAGGTGTCACCCCGAGCCGACGAAGGAGGCGAGGAGCCTCTCCCGAATGAATCCGCGATTCAAGGGAGGCACTCGAGCGTGCCGCAGGGAATGGTATTGCCATGCGGCGGGGGGAATTAGCAAGCAGTCAGCAATTAGCAATGGGAATTGTCTGAACCCCGGGTCACGTCCTGATGACGTAATGCGCGCGCCTAAAACACCACCCTCGCCCGCACATTGAACGTCCGCGGCGTCAGATGCGTCGGGATGCGGCTCCAGATGCCGTCGGCGCGAGCCACCCAGGTGTAGGCCACCGTGTTCGTCGTATCGAAAAGATTCAGAATCTCGGCCGTCAGCTGCAGGTCGACAGGATTCCACCTGCCGGTCGATGGACGCAGGCTGATCGTCTTCGTGGCGCCGATGTCAAGCCGCTGATACGCCGGATATCGGTCTGCATTGCGGGGACCCGGAAGCTGAGTCTGCACGTTTCCGATCTTCGGCCCCGGAACCGGAGGCGTGTACGGCATGCCCGTGCCGTAGAGTATGCGCATGTGGATTTTCCACGAGGGTTCGTTGGGCACGTAGTCTTGCAGGAAGAGAGAGAACGTGTGACGCTGGTCGGTCGGTCTGGGGACCGAGCCCCGGTTGTACGGTGTGAGATAATCTTCATAGAACCGCTCGCGGGTCAGGAGGAAGCCGTAGTTCAGCCAGCTTTCGAGCCCGGGAACGAACTCCCCGCGGAGCTGGAGGTCGAGTCCGTACGCGTATCCGTCCGAGTCATTGTTGCCTGAATACACGATCCGAACGTTCTGCACCTCGTACGAGATCAGATCGTTGAGAAGCTTGTAATAGGCCTCGCCGCGTAGAAAGACCCGGCGGGAAGCCATGAAATACTCGATTCCACCGATCCACTGAATCGACCGTTGCGACCTGAGATTCGAGTTGATCGCCGATTCGACGGAACCTCCGCCGAGCGGCGTTCCCCTGAATTCCCGATAGCCCGGAGCCTGATAGTAGATCCCCCATGATCCGTTCAGCGTCAATCCGGGCTGGACGGTGTAAACCCCCGAAAGGCGAGGCGACAGGGTGAGTTCGTCGTTGAACGAGAGGTAGTCTCCGCGAAGTCCTACAGTGATCTGAACTGCCCTCGAGGGACCGATTCGGAACGAGTGCTCGGTATATCCACCGGCCTGCGTCGCGTCGAATGCGGCCCCGTCCGTCAGGCTGTCGGCAACGAGGCGAACGACGTCGCCCTCCAGATTACGGCCGACGACGATCGAGCGTTCATCGATGCGGTCCTCGAATGAAACGTCGCGAACGTACCAGCCGAGGTCGAGCGCGCCGGATCCGACGTCGACAAGCCATCGCTGCTGGCCGGTGACGTTACGTACGGATATCGCGTTGTCGGCGAAATCGTTTTGCGTGGCGGCGCCCGTCGGGATCAGGCCGTCGCCGCTCTCAGGGTCCGACTCTACGGGGTTGTCGATGATGTAGAGGACGGCCGACCCGCTGATGTCGAAGGTTTCAGTTTCCTCCGTGTCGAAAATTGACAGGCCGTGCTCAACCGTGATCGCCGGTGAGAGGGTACTGCCAAGGCGGAGCCCGCCGAATCGGGTTCCGTAGCCGTCGTGCTCCGATCCCTGATAGTTGAACCAGATGGATTGGAGGTTGTCGAACGTCCCAAAAAACGTCTTGCGCGTGTTGGGTTCGAGCCGGAAACTGTGGTCCGCCCACATGGCGACCGCTTTCAGCATATGTCTCCTGCTCAGCCTCGCGTCGATCCTTGCTTGAAGATCGGTGTATTGCGGGTCGTAGCTCCCCTTCAGTTCCTGTGATCCGAACAACTGTTCACCGCGGGCGGCTCGGATCCCGATCGACCCGCTGATTCCGTCCGCCAAGCGGCCGTTGAGGGCGGTGCCGGCGTCGAGGAGGGATACGTATCCGGAGCCCGACACCGCGGCATCCGAGCGATTGCCGTACTGGACGTCGAGCGCGCTGGAGAGCTTACCCCCGTACCGCGCGGGGAAGGCTCCGGTATAGAATGTCATTCGTTCGGTGAGGTCGGGGTTGACCAATCCCAGACCCTCCTGCTCACCCTGCCGCACGCGAAACGGTTTGTACACCTCGAAGCCGTCGATGAACACGAGGTTCTCGTTGAAACCGCCGCCGCGCACCGAGTAGTCATTCGAAAGCTCGTTGTTGGATGCCACCCCGGGCTGCACTTTGAGGATGCGGAAACCGTCTCTGAACGGGGACGGGACGTCCTGAATCGTTCGCGGGTCGATCTCGATAGCGCCCGCGGCCGGACGCTCGCCCTCTACCACCAGCGGCTCAGCCTGCGTCGTCGACGGCCTCAAGAAGACATCGTGTCGCAGCGTCTGATCGGCGTGAATCCGGATTGTATCGTGTCGCGTCTCGAATCCGATTGCGGAGAAGCGCAGAATCCACGACCCGACCGGGACTCTGAAGGAATAGGCGCCGCGCTCGTCTGACGCCGTTCCGAAGTTCGTGCCGTCGAGCAGGACGGTCACGTTGGGGATGGAGACGCGCGTCTCGTCTTCGGTGATGGTGCCGGATACGCGACCCCAATCCTGAGCGCTTGCAGGTCGCAGACCGGCAAGGCCAAGCACAACGAGGAGAAAGAAGCGCTTCATCGGGCTACGCATGCACCGCCACGGGTTCGAGTTCTGTTTCGTCTATCGAGGTCGCGTCGAACGATCAGCGACCCGGTTCGTAACAGACTGTAATGCGTATCCTCCTGATTAGGCAGCACTTAGATATAGGCGCCGTTGTTGTAGACACTAAGAACGTCGGTGACGCGGCGACGTTCCGGAAATGGTACTTGGTGCAGGGTGCAGGGTGCATGGTACTTGGTGCAGGGTGCATCCATTTGCTAGGGTCATGCGCGGGCGAAGCGGCGGTGTCGTCGAACGGACATGGTCCCCCGCTGGAGGGGGCGGCTGAAGCGACCGTGGATCTCGACGCAACCGGAAAGTGTCGGACGGAGCGGAAGCCGGGGAAGGTTACTCTTGCAGCGCTTGCACGGACGTGCTCGTGGGTCACGAACGTCGGACCTCGGACCTCGGACTCTTCAGAAGACCATCCTCGTCGCCCAGTAAAACCCCGCCCATTGCCCGACGAAGCCCAAGGCAGCTCCCGCAGTGACCTGAGCCGGCGTGTGTACGCGAAGTTGCAGTCGGGCCCACATGACGAGCGGGACGAGAATGATCAGGATCGCGACCAGCCACGTCTCGATGAGGTTCGCGAGTCCGAACGCGGGTCCAATCATGTAAACGACGACTCCCAGCATCCCTCCCACGGCCATTGCGTGGACGGAGATTTTCCAGAATGTGTTGATGACAAGGATGAACACGAGGTTGGCGACGAGCGTGATCGCCAGGATGCCGACAAGATCGATCGCAGATTCAGCCTGCAAGTAGATGAACAGACCGACAAGTCCTGCCAATATTGTCACAGTCAGCGGTTCGGTCCGCTCGTTTCTGTTCGGCACATCGAGTGAAGTCGCCTTACCATTGGACACCATCCAGAGAATATATGCGAGCGGTACGATGCAGAAGGCGAAACCTGTGTACGCGAGCGCGGCGAGGGTTTGGCTACGGTTCGCCCCGAGCAGCCAGAGGAGGATCGCGGTCGTTGCGATCGGGAGGATCACCGGGCTCACAATGAAGGAAATGGCGTGCGCGGCGAAGTCGGCTGCGCGACGTTTCTCTGTTGAATGCTGCGGCATGCGGTAATGTAGAAACCTACCCTAAAACGCTCTGGCAAACACCACCCGTCCATCGGAAGGTTTGCCGGAAATCATGTCGACCCCGGCCTCCTTCTCCTGATCGTTAAGGATGCATCGGATCGTCGCCTTGGTCTCCTCCTTGACCTGAGCTTCCGTCTCAGGCGAGCCATCCCAATGCGCTTCGATGAAGCCGCCCTTGTCCTCCAGAACCTCCTTGAAGTCGTCGTAGGAGTCGACCCGCGTCGTGTGTTCTTCCCGGAATTTTATCGACCTGTCGAAAAGGTTTTTCTGGATCGAATCCAGGAGGTCTGCCACGGTGTCAGCCAGGCCGGCGCGAGGCGCCGACTGCTTCTCCGACGTGTCGCGGCGGGCGATCTCGACGGTGCCGTTCTCGACGTCTCGGGGCCCAATGGCGATGCGGATCGGAACGCCCTGAACCTCATACTCCGTGAATTTCCATCCGGGACGCAGGTCGTCGCGAGCGTCGAGGTGAACCCTGATACCGCGATCCATCAGTTCCTTTCTGATTGATTCGGCCTCGTCGGTCACGACGCTCGAGTCGGTATTCTTCCGAACGATGGGCACGATGACGACCTGCGTCGGCGCCAGACGCGGGGGCAGCACGAGGCCGTGATCGTCGCTGTGCGTCATAATGATCGCCCCGACGAGTCGGGTGGAGACGCCCCAAGACGTGGCCCAGACGTACTCCAGATCGTTGTTCCGATTCTGGAACTGCACGTTGAAAGCCTTCGCGAAATTTTGTCCGAGGAAATGGCTGGTTCCGGCCTGCAGCGCCCACCGGTTCTGCATGAGTGCCTCAATGCAGTAGGTGTCGACCGCACCGGGGAACCGCTCGGAGGCCGTCTTCACTCCTTTCAGCACGGGAACCGCCATGTACTCTTCTGCGAACGTCGCGTAGACGCCCTGCATCCGAAGCGTTTCCTCGACCGCCTCCTCGCGGGTTTCGTGGGCCGTGTGTCCTTCCTGCCAGAGAAACTCGGACGTTCGCAGGAAAAGACGCGTCCGCATCTCCCACCTGACGATGTTCGCCCACTGATTTATCAGGATCGGGAGGTCTCTCCACGACTGGATCCACTTGCCGTAAGCATCCCAGATGATGGTCTCGCTGGTCGGGCGGATCACCATATTTTCTTCCAGCTTTGACTCGGGATCGGGAACGAGACGCCCCGTCTCATCCGTAACAAGACGAGAATGTGTTACGATTGCGCACTCCTTGGCGAATCCCTCGACGTGCGCGGCCTCGCGCTCGAGAAAAGACTGAGGGATGAAGAGCGGGAAGTATGCGTTGACGTGCCCGGTGTCTTTGAACATGCGGTCGAGGGCCTGCTGCATATTCTCCCAAAGCGCCATGCCGTTGGGACGTATGATCATACAACCGCGGACGGGCGAATAGTCAGCGAGCTTCGCGGATCGGACAACATCTATGTACCACTGGGAATAATCCTGATCCCTGGGAGTAATAGCGTCTGCCATTGTAAACAATCGTGGATGAAATCAGGGACAACCCGGAGGAGGCCCAGACTGGAGATTTTTTTGGCTCGATTCTTGGAAGTCTTAAGGGGTAGATAGCCTCCAAAAGAGACCGAGATCTAGAGATAAACAATTAAGTTACTCGTGGCAACGAGCGAATTCAAAAGGAGTTTGACTGAAGATTCGGATGCCGTGCCGGCAAATGGCCGGCGCGAAATCCGGTAACCACATCGCGAAATGAAAACGAAAGCGCATCACGTACTGACTCTCCTCAGCATCTCTCTGCTGGGCTTGAGCATTAGCGGCTGCTACACGCAGTTGCAGCTCGCTGAGGTCGATCGAAAGCCCGACCGCGTTGTGGTAGACCAGTCAGACGACAATATGGCCGTCACGAAGTACTACTACGACGAAGAGGGTAACGAAGAGACGGTCGTTACCGAGTACCACCCGTACCGGTACCGCCGGTACTTCGAGGTGTTCGACTCACCGTACTGGTACCGTCCGTACGCTTGGGACTATCCGGTTTGGAGACCCTACTACGACCCCTACTACTTCAGCTCCGGTTTCTACTATGACCCGTGGCTCTACGACCCATGGTACTACCGGCCATACCATAGCGGGTGGAATGTAAGTATCGGTTTTGGTTGGGGTTATGGCTATTATAGTCCGAGGTACTGGCCGTCGTACGGATACTATCCGTCCCATCATGGGTATGGCGGAGGTTTCTGGAACCATCACGATCGCTGGGGCCATCATGGTGGTAAAGGTCGTCGCGACTGGGGCGGGCGAGACGACACGGCCACGCGATACGGGAGACGCAGCTCACTCGGGAGGTCAAGCGGGTACGATGCAACCGCAACTCGATCCGGCGACCGCGGATACGATCGGACGCGTTCGGCTCAGCGCGACGGTGAAACGGTCGAGCGTGGCGTTTTGGTCGGACGAAGCGGAGTCGGTGGCTCTTCGGGGACGACTGTGGGGTCGAGAAGCTCGACGCGTTCCACGACGCCGACGCGCCAGTCCACGCGTGTCAGTACTAGAACCGCAGAAACAGGCCGAACCAAGTATAACGACGGCGGTCGCACCGTGGATCGGTCGAACACCTCTGGAGCGGCTACTCGAACTCGGTCGACGACCCGATCGTCGGATACGTTCGGACGTTCAGACCGCACGACCACGCGCACGATAACGAGAACGCCGGGCGGCGTAGAGTGGTATCCGAGATCGTCGACGGAAAGTACGACGCGCGGCAGCGGCGAAGCTTCTCCAAGCCGATCGGACCGATCCGGGTCCGCGCCTTCGCATGAAGCGGGCAGATCCGGCTCGTCGACGAGGTCAACGGGTGACGTGTCTCGATCGTCGTCGCGATCTTCCGGCACGGTGTCATCGCGACCGTCCTCCGGGTCGTCGCGATCCTCGGGCAACGTGTCTCGATCCTCCGAGTCATCTCGATCCTCCGGCCGTGTGTCGACTCCTTCGCGCTCCT
>DATKEJ010000502.1:0-2013 GCA_035512315.1 Rhodothermales bacterium
CCGAGTCGATGTCGAAGTCGGGGACGGCTTCCGTGTACCGGAATCCATCCTCGCTCGACCCGCCCCAGCCGACGTTCCAACCTTCG
The DNA here is from genome assembly GCA_035512315.1 of Rhodothermales bacterium. Classification (GTDB taxonomy): domain Bacteria; phylum Bacteroidota; class Rhodothermia; order Rhodothermales; family DATKEJ01; genus DATKEJ01. Next base: position 87 of record DATKEJ010000502.1, read on the forward strand.
ACGAGAGCACCGAGGAATCCGTTGTCGGCCGCAAAGTCGAGGTAGCGGATGGCCCGCTCCGTCGTCGCGCCGTGGTGCGGACCCTGCCAGAACGTCCACAGGTTGATGTGCATCCCCCACCAGATCCCGACGTACTTGCCGGGCGTGATCCAGGACGTGTCCTCGATTCGATTCGGCTCGTTCAGATTGAGAATGAGGTATGACGTGATGAGATCGCCCGGCGTGCGCGCAATCTGGATCGTTCGCCAGGGAGAGACATGCGGGGCGAAAACCTTGACGCGAACTCCATCGGCCCATGGAACGAGGTCGGCCTTGAGAACGTGCCTGCCGGTATTGGCGATCGCCATACTGGCAAAGTCGGTCAGAGCGGCCTCGTGGATACTCACGTAAAGCCCGTCCTGGGTCTCGATCGTCAGCGGCGTGTGCACCTTGTCCATCGCGCTGATCCGAGACTCGGTATACAGGTACTCGTAGCGGTTGTCTTTGTATGCAGGAATCCACCAAGCCGTATGGTTGCCTGTCATGGCGAACTCGGTGGCTTCGCCCACGATCTCGAAGTAGTGGAGGTGCTCCTGGTCTGGGAACTCGTAGCGGAATCCGACGCCGTCATCAAAGACCCGGAACACGATGTCGAGTCGTCGATTCGGCTCCCTGGTTTCTTCGAGCCGCAGGCGCAGTTCGTTGTGGCGGTCGCGAATGAATCGCTTTTCTCCCCAAACCTGCTCCCAGATCTCGTCGAAAGACGACATCTCATGCGCGGCGATGCGAAACGCTCCGCCCAGCTTCGGAGCACCGCGCAGCGTGAATCCCATTTTCGACGGCCGGATGACTTGCCTGTCGTACGCGTCGACGGCGTAATGCGGCACGCCGCCCGAGATCCAGGTCGTCACTATGATGTCCTTGGAGGGTGACGACACCTCGAGTGTATCACCCTGCGCGATCGATTGGGCCAGAAAGGTCAGAACCAGGTACGCGTACATCCTCTTTCAGTCTGTGTTGTGGCCGTCGGACGGCGACCAATGTTACGGTCCGTGCCGACCGGATGCACCCTTCGAAGGATCCGCACGTTTTGGCCGGCCACCGCCGGTCCTTCGCAGCCCGAGCCGTCAAGCCCCCATATTGAAATCCAGTATCCCGGGAAGGAGAATTCCCCTACAGCCACTGTGCGCCAGTTTGTCGATGTTTGCACGTCAGTTGACAAAACCTGAAATCTGGGTCAGGGCTTGCCCTCCGCATAGCCCGACAAGTCGGGCGACGCCGAGCCCGGGAATAACGTAATGAACATGGAACTTCTGGACGGTTTTCACCCGGCCATCCTGGCGCTTCTCGCCGGGATGTTCACCTGGGCCGTTACGGCTCTCGGGGCAGCCTCTGTGTTTCTCACACGATCGGTCAGCAGGAGGTTGCTTGACGCGCTTCTAGGATTTGCGTGCGGGGTGATGATCGCGGCCAGCTTCTGGTCCCTTCTCGCCCCAGCCATCGCGCTCGCTGAATCAGGCCCCACTCCCGCCTGGTTTCCGGCAGCCGTCGGTTTCATCCTGGGCGCCCTGGCACTGCGAGGCGTCGACACGCTGCTCCCGCACCTCCATCTCGGTCTTCCGATCAAGGACGCCGAGGGCGTGCCCACCCAATGGCGGAGAACGACGCTCTTTGTACTCGCCATTACGCTGCACAACATTCCTGAGGGACTGGCGGTGGGCGTCGCGGTTGGAGCCGCGGCAGCGGGCGTCCCGGAAGCCTCGTTGGCCGGGGCGATCGCCTTGACCGTCGGAATCGGCCTCCAGAACTTCCCGGAAGGCCTCGCCGTCGCAATGCCGCTCCGTCGCGAAGGCCTGTCCCGCGGGCGCAGCTTCTGGTTCGGACAACTGTCCGGGATGGTAGAGCCCATCGCCGCAGTCGTCGGCGCCGTCGGGGTACTTTACGTTCA
>DATKEJ010000503.1:0-10195 GCA_035512315.1 Rhodothermales bacterium
TTTGACGGTGCCCTATCGGCCTACCGTGGCGCGCTGGAAACAGGAGAGCGACACAGCATCCCTCCTGAGTGGAGCACGTTCAACCAGATGGGATTTCTCGAGTCGACTATTGGGCGTCCCGGAGAAGCGCTGCAATTGTACCGGAATGCGCTGGAGCGCGCCGACGAGGTGGCATACGATCGAGGGAAGGCCATCGTCCTGAACAATCTGGGAACGCTTCAGCGAACTCTTGGGCAATTCGACGAGGCCCTGGCACAGTTCGAATCTATACTGGATCTCCCCGTGATGGAATCCGATCCACTTCTGCGGGCGGTGACCCACAACAACATCGGCCTCACGCTGGTCATCCGTCCGAAAGCAACTGAAACCGATCGCATCGACGCGCTCGAGCATTATCGGAGGGCGCTGAATGCACAAAAGGAAGCAAGCAATAAACTGACCGCTCCTGACAACACCCGGATCACCCGGGGCCGGGCGGGTGGCACTTTAGACCGCAGTATCGGACGACAATTCGCTGCCGCCATTGGCGTGAGTTCTGACAATCCGATGACGGCTCGCATGATTACGCTGCACAACATCGGAGACGTCTTCCGGAGGATGGGCAAGAGCGACAGTGCGAGAGTGAACCTGGAGCTCGCCTTAACCATCTTCGATGAGATCGGTGGAGACGCTCGATCGAAGTCCGCAACGCTCACGATTCTAGGACACGTCGAGCTCTCCTCGAATCGGCCCGATCTGTCTGAGATACGCTACCGCGAAGCTCTGTCACTACTTATGGAAACAGAGGATGCCGGCGCGATCGCGACAGCGCATCAGAACCTGGCCGAGTTTTTCTATTCGGTTCGCGGCGACGTGCGCCGAACACTGGCCCATTATGATTCTGCCGCAACGGCGCGGGCGTTGGTTCGCAACAGTCTCCGGGAGGATCTCGACCGTTTAAGTTTTTCAGAGCAAGACGTCGGCCTTTACGCAGGCTGGGCGCTGGCATGGCTATCGCTCCAGAGCGAAACAGGGCGCGACGAGGCGGCGTTCGCTGCGCTTGCGGCATCGGAAAAGGGTCGCGCGCGCGCCCTGCTGGACCTGATGCACCTGAATGCAGAGGATGATCCGTCGTCGATCCTTTCTGCCGTCCCGAGCGGATCGATGAGTGCGCAGGGCCGAGCACTCACCGAAGCTGCCATGGCCCCATCGACTACCGCCTTGTCTTACCTGGTCACTCCGGATACACTTATTGTTTGGTTGATCGCAGACGGGGGCATCCACACTTCGCGGGTGCCTGTGCGCCAAGACTCCCTCGCGGTTGGCGTAAGCCGCCTTCGGGCATCAATGGGCGTTGACCAAGCCGGTCGCGGCGCCGAGATGCTTGAGGAACGGGGCGTCGTTTCAGTTGGCGCAGGCGATGCAGCCTCTTTCGAAGACCTTCGCGATGATCTTTCGAGTATTCTCATCCCCAACGAAATGAGAGAACTGCTGCCAGAAAGCGGTGACCTGCTCATTGTGCCGCACTCCGTGCTGAATCTGATTCCGTTTGCTGCACTGACACTCGATGAAAGGGGTATCCTCCTTGGAGAGCGCTTTGCCATTCTTTACGCTCCTTCCCTAACCACACTGGCCTTGGCGTCGAGTCGCCCGACCGATTTCCGCGCGGGCATTGTCGACCATCGCGACGCGTTGATCGTCGGGAATCCGACGATGCCGGAAGTCGCATTGAGTTCCGGAGTCGAGGTCCAATTGGGTCCCCTGCCGGGTGCGGAGAGGGAGGCCAAGTGGGTGGCAGAACACATTGGCACGGAGTGGCTCTCGGGGTCGGAGGCGACCGAGTCGACGGTGCGCCGGCGTCTGTCCGGCGCCAAACTGGCGCATCTGGCGACGCACGGATTTGCCTTCAGTAGCCAGGCACGAGCGCGTGACTCTTTTGTGGCACTGGCATCGGATACCGGCAATGACGGCCTTCTAACGGTCGGGGAAGTCTTGGATTCGCTCGAGCTATCGGCCGAGTTGATCGTACTGAGCGCATGTCAAACCGGTTTGGGAGATCTCAAGCAGGCAGAAGGTACGGTCGGTCTTCAGCGAGCCCTCCTGGCCAAGGGAGCCCGGACTGCCCTTGTCAGCCTTTGGAGCGTCTCCGACGAGGCAACCGAGCTGCTTATGAAGCGATTCTATGAACATTGGCTCGCCTCCGAACCCACAGGCGCCGCCGAGGCTTTGAAAGCGGCACAAGGGGACGTCCGGCTCACGCCCGGATTTGAGCACCCGAAATTCTGGGCCGCGTTCCAGCTGGTAGGAGGGGGATAGAATCCGAGGGTCCGGCGTAAGTTATCTACTGACCAGTGACCAGTGACCACAACCGGGAGTCAGTTACGTTCTATTTCACCTGCTCCGACCAACTGCCATTTCGACTCTCCCCATTCAAGAACGGCAACACCGTCGTCGCCAGCTCCGGCGCAAAGAACATCTCGTAATGCGTCAGATCCGGCAATATCGCGAGCCGATTCTGCGACATGTGCTCGCGCTGCCAGCCGGCGTCCTTCAATCCACCGCCGAGCAATTGATAGAACTTGACGACGTGATCGAGCTTGAACATGTCGGCGTCCCCGTAGACCAGCATCACGGGCATCGTCAGCATGGCGACGTCCTGCTCCCAGTCGTACGGCGTTCGCATCCACTCGCCCATTCGATCCAGCAGCCTCGGGAACTCCGCCGGATTCGGCGCAATCTTGACGTAGGATTCGTACAACGGCGTGCCTTTCATCGCTTCCGTCATGCCTGCGCCGACGGACTCCTGCATCGGGATCAACTCGGAATGGAAGCCGTCCCTGGTGTACCCGGCGGAGACGAGGACAAGCCGGCGCACGATTTGAGGATGTTGGACCGCGAAGCGGAACGCCACGCCACCGCCCATCGAGTAACCGAGCACGTCGACCGCGTCGCATCCAAGTTTCTCGATCAACATCGCCATGTCGTCTCCGATATCAGGGAGGCTGATCGCCCGGTCGCCGAGCGGCGTGCGTCCATGACCATGCAGATCGACACCGATCACCTGCCTGCTTTCGGCCAGCTTCGGCAGGACAGGACCGAACATCTCGATCGACCCCAACCCGCCGTGAAGCAGGAGCAGCGGCTCTCCTTCCCCATGGATCTCATAGTAATAGTTGACGCCGTTGGCCTCGATGCGGCCGCTCTTCGAGGGTTCCGGCTTTGGTGGAATCTCGGTGGCCATTTCGGGCTCCCCCTGAGCACGGACGGTAGCGGGCGCCGTGATCGCCATGGCGACGATCATCGCACTCAAAGCCGCACCGACGATGATGTTTGACTCTGTTGGTTTATACATGACTTGCGACTCCTATGGTTTGTAGAAGGTAGTCGAAGGAAGGGATCTGAAATCGACACACAAGTCACGAAGGAAGCAACATTCCTGAGTCCGAAGTCCGAGAGCCTGCCCCGAGGCTTCCGAGGGGTCCGAGGTCCGACCCGTAACAATCTGTCGTCCCTCCTTGCACCGATCGGAACATTACACCCAAACGCGGCACCGGTCCTGAGGACGTTCGGTCGTCTCAATTACGAGTCGGACCTTCTGCGGCTAATGACTACTAATGACTAAATCCGCGACCCGCTCCGCGAGCGGCTGAACGTCCGGCTCGGCCCGATTGGTCAGGACGATGATCGTCAGCTGCTCGTCCGGAAACCGCATCATGAAGTTGTGGAATCCGCTAGTGCTTCCGCCGTGATGGTAGCGCTTGAGCCCGTTGTACGTGTCGATCCGCCAGCCGAACCCGTAGTCGTCGAGATTCGGAGTGAAGGCCTGTGTGAGAAGGTTGGCCGAAACAAGCGCGTCGGTGTACAGCGCCTGATCCCACCTGTAAAGGTCATCGAGCGAGGAATAGATCCCACCGTCGCCGAGCACGGCGCTCCACGGGCTTTGGTCTGCGTTCTCAATCCCTGATTCGGTGACCGTGTAGCCGTACGCGCGATTCGAAACCTCCGATATGCCCTTCTGATAAGCCACAGTGCCGTCCATCTCGAGCGGATCGAAGATGTTCTCCTTCAAGAACTCCGCAAACGTCCGTCCAGAGTACTTCTCCACGATCATCGCTAGAACAGCATAACCGGAGTTGCTGTATCGAAACTCGGTGCCGGGCTCGAAATACGTGCTGTCGGTGGCGATCAGGATATCAAGCACGTCGGAGTCTGAGACCTGCTCCACACTGTCGGCTGGAACGAAATCCTCGTAATCCAGCAGCCCGGACGTATGCTGCAGGAGATGCATGATCGTGATCCGATCGGCGAACGCAGGGAAATCCGGGAAGATGCCGCCCAACGTTTCGTCGAGACGCAGCGAGTCACGATCTACGAGCATAAGGATGCTCATCGCCGTGAATTGCTTCGTTACGGAGGCGAGACGGAAATTGGTGTTTGATCCAACCGGCTCACGTGGATCGAGACGGGCCATGCCGAACGTCCCTTTTAACTCCTTTTGGCCGTCCTGAATCACGAGCACCGCAGCGCCCGGGACGTCGTTGCCGACGTAATCGGCAAATATTTGAGCGAGTCGGCCTTGTTCGGTCATGGGGGGGGTCGAGCAGGAGACCATCGCGCTGGTCACGATTAGGGCAATAACGGTTCGGAGTGAAATCATGTGTATCTAAGGAGGAGGCCGGCTAGCGACCGGTGGCAAGCGAGCCCGTGATCATGTACGGCACCGCCGCTCGATCCAGCGCTCCGGTGAAACGGGCTATCACATCTCTAACTGACCTGCCGTAATCCATACAGCTCCCAAAGCAGCTGGTTCTCGACCGCGCGGGCATCGAATCCGGGATATTGCTTCCGGATGCGCCCTTGACAGCTCGCGCACCGCCTAGCTCAGGTCGATAGCGATCTCGACGCGGCGGTCGCCCTCCAATCGCCGATGCACTGCCGTCTGAATTTCCTGCGCTTCCTGCGCGGTGTCTTTCATAGGGAGAAGATACGCATTCCCCGGGTCCCGTCCCTTGACCCTCAACGTTGCACTCAATCTGAAGTGCGAGGTCAGAAGTCCGATGTCCGACCATTCAAGGCGCACCGCCACCTGCCGTACGGGCAAGGCCAAAGCCCAACGCGTCAACTTCGCCTAGGGCAGCCGTCGGAGCGTCGGCCTGCCCGGCGGGATGCGCAAGCAGACAATACCGATCCGTAGGGGCAAGGGGAGAGGGACGACCACCCAGGAGTTCAGTCTGGGGCAAGCGAGGTTACCGCTAAGATCTCCGAGCGGGTTTCAACCGGCGAGGAGTTGCTGGAACGGGCCGGCCGTGCATCTTCAAACCGCTCCACGACTGACACGTTTGAGTGCCCGCCCCGAAGCGAGGGGTCCCTCACTCCGGCTGAAGCCGGGGATTCGGGATGACAAACGGTATCAATCCTCGGACGCATACATCCCGGCGATCTCGCTGAGGCGGCTTTGGATGTCCTCCTCCGAGAGCCATCGCCCGCGCACCATGACGCCGGCTGGTTCCTTGACGTGCGCCACATCTTCGAGCGGGTTGGCATCTACCAGCACAAGGTCGGCCTGTGCGCCTTCGGTAATTGTTCCGACCGCGTCGTGATCGCCGAGGTAGCGACCGATCATCACCGACCCGGTGCGATAGACCTCGTAGGGCGTCATCCCCGCCTCTACCATACGCTCCATTTCATGGTGAACTGAGAAACCCGGCACGCTGAACATCTGGGGTGCGTCGGTACCCATCAGGATGTGGGCGCCGGCATCATTCAGCTCCCGCAGAAGTCGCATGCGATTCTGAACATGGTTCAGTGCCGCCTGGCGGTCGAATCCCGCCCGCTGCTGCCGGCCACGGAGACTCTCGATCCAGCCCTCGACGACGGAGCGCGGCATATACTGCAATTCCGGCAGGTTGCGACCCCACTCGAGATCCGTTACTCCGAGAACCGTTTCCCACAGGACCATGGTGGGAACGACCCAGGCGCCTGCATCGAGCGTCATCTGAACGGCGCCGGCAATGGCGCTGTCCGAGACCAGCTCACTCTCGCCGTCAAGGTAGGAGATGTAACCGTCGATGTGATCGAACGTTTGCTGGCCCATCTCCATCGCATGTGCCAGTCCGACGTCTTCCGGCACGTGCCCGCCAAAGGGTATGCCCAATTCGTTCGCTTCATTGGCCATCGCATCGAACTCTTCCCGTGTAAGGCCGGGAAAGACCTTCAGCAGGTCCCATCCTTCGGTTTTCTGCCGCCGCACCATTTCCCTGGCTTGTTCCGGCGAGTCGACGGATCCGCCGCCGAAGCCGGGTCCCGCCAGATACAGATTCGGGCCGACGAGTTCACCGGCGTTTACGCGGGCTTTGAGGTCGAGTTGACCAGGACTGCCCTGCATCCCGCGCACGGTCGTAACGCCATTCGCAGCGAACAGGAACAGCACCGTTTCGGTGTATTCCGGCGACTGCGACGGCGACGGGATGTGGCCGTGCATTTCCGCCAAGCCGGGCATCAGGTACTTGCCCCGGCCGTCGATGCGTACGGCTTCTGCCGGCACCTGAACCGAAGACGCGGGCCCCACTGCGGTGATCCGATCGCCGGCAACGAGAACGGTTTGTTCTTCCAGGATGCGTTCTTCGTCCATCGGAACCACGTTCACGTTTTCGAAGGCATAAACACTGCTCTGTGCCTGCACGGATTTGGGGATTCCTTCCGAATCGCACCCGAACAGCAGGAAGACGAAGAGGGCAAGTCGTTTCATATAACTTCTCCAACGCATGTGGCCGTCAACGGCGAACGCCTGCCGAGACGGCGTGCGCCGTGAATGAAGGGACGGTACCGGTTATTAGGGATCTAAACTAAGCTAAGCGACTCACAAGGAAGGGACGGCCGACACGAACGCTTCCCAGTCTTCGGCAGTCAGCATGGACGGCAGCCAACTGGCTTGCAGCCTGTCTCCTTCGTAAGCGGCGTACTCCGCAATCGAGCGGGACTCCCGATCCCCCAGCCAGCCGGTAGCTTCGTCGATGGAGCGTAAGGTGACGGATCCGCCGGTGGCCGGCAGCCGGCCTGCAATCACCGCATCCATCCAGTTACCGAGTAAGTCGTAATCGTTCACGGGCGTATGGCCGGCGCCCGGTTCGGTAGCCAGAGCCCACAGCGCGCCGGTGGATCGGTTCGTCTCAAAAACATCCGTGATGTTGTCCCTCCGGGATTCCTCATCGGTTGCGCCGATGAAGAGGTAGCCCGGGACAGACTTGGCCGCCCCTGCGTCACCCTCGATGTGGCAGTTTCCCTTCGAAGACATAAACCCAATGGTCCGCTCGCTGCGGGCACGGGTGAATGCGTAGGAGTAACAGCCGCCCCGGGAGTGGCCCATAATCAGCAACGGCACCTGGGCCAGCTCCGAGCGGCCACTCTCGTCGGCTGCCTGCTCCAGGGCCTTTAGCACATTGTCAAAAGAGAGCGCGGAGAAAGGCTCTTCGTTGACGATCAGCGCTCCCATTAGTGCCAGGCCGTGTTCATCGGCTAACTGCAGCGCCAGAACACGCAAGGCGGCTACATGAGCGTTGATTGCGGGGACGGAAGACGTCGGGTTGCCGCTTGCAAACCCCCGCGTATCCGATTCCTCCTGTGGTGGTCCTACCCAAAAGATGGCTCCTCTGTATGTTGCTATGCCGGGGGGCAGGTAGAGTCCGAAGTCTCCCTTCTCGAAATCATACGTGTAGTATGTCTTGCGCACCATGACGATGTCGCGGCTGTTGCTTCCCGCCTGCAACACGACGTTGGCGCTAAACAGTTCGAACCCATTGGCGCTGGCCCTAAGCGCCATGGACTGCCCTACCGGGAGCTCACTGAACGTGTAGTGTCCGTTCTGGTCGCTCGTGGTTTCGACGCTTCCCAGTTCCACAGAGATGTTTGGAAGCGGTGTTTGAGTGCCTTCTTCCCGGACAATGCCGGACAGACTTCCACTGGGATCGTCCGAATCACTGGAACTGTCACAGCCGACGAATATCGCTACGGTTAGAAGGAGGACGGCGATTTGTGTGGCCGTACGACGTGTCGGGTTCATGGTCGCAGGCTGGTTTTAACCTGGTGGTGGGTTTTAGTCTCGCGAATGGAGTCGAGACCAGTATCATACGACGCGCCTACGTTCGTGATCCGCGTTGTTTTCGGAGGCGTCGTCGTGAGGATTACCGGAACCGTGGGGCCGTTGCCTTTGCGACGCAAGTCGACTCAGAGCTTGAACCAAGGCCGCAGATGCGGTGAGAAAAATCGCGAGGCCGATTTGGCTGCTTCCGACTTCCTCGAGGCGCTTCGGTCAAATTTCGTTCGAACTTTCAACTGGCAGTCCGATCCCTCACCCGCATGAGTGCGTATCTTCTTTACCCTTTGGCCGAACCCAATTCTGATTTCTGCTTTCTGATTTCTGAATTGCTCCCGGGGCCCGTAGCTCAGCGGTTAGAGCAGCGGACTCATAATCCGTTGGTCGTAGGTTCGAATCCTACCGGGCCCACTGGGGAATGGCAGATGGCACATGGGGCTCGCTCATTCTGAGCAGGCCGTTGGACGTTCGACGTTCGACGTTCGACCCCTCCGAGCTCGATGTAGCTTAGTCTCGACTCGAAAGTTCGTACTCGCTCGTTCGGGGCAGGCTCTTGACGTTCGACGTTCGACGTTCGACATTCGACGTAATCAGTATGCACGAAACGATGGGGCATGATCATCGCTTTCGCGTTGGCTCTTCTAGCGCTTTCACCCGGTGACCAGCTGCTGCTCGAGGCCGAGGACGCGGTGCTAATCGGAGTGGTTGTCGATACCGTTAGAGACGGCTTCTCAGGCACCGGCTATGTCACAGGTTTCGATGCGGACACCGACAGCCTCCGCTTCAATGTCGAAACCGAGGAAGGCGTCTATGAAATCTGGATGACCTCGGCGCAGTCGAACCGTATTCGGCCATACAGCCTCTGGGTCGACGGACGTGAGTATCCCGGCAACATCGTCGGAGGCGGCGCTTTTGTCGAGCGAAAACTCACGGAGCACCGTTTCTCGGCCGGCTTGCACACCATCGTCGTTCAAGGCAATCTCGACGTGGACTATTTGCGGCTGGCCCCGGTCACCTACGAACCGCCTGCTCCGCCCGACATGGAGCTGACCGACTCGCTCGCGACTCCGGCGACGAAGGCGCTCCTGTCCTTCCTCCTCGAGGAGTACGGCAAGCAGATTCTGTCCGCCCAGCAGAACCTGACGGACATCCAGTACATCGAGCGAATCACTGGAAGGACGCCCGCGATCGGCTCCTTCGATCTCATCGAATACTCTCCATCCCGCATCGAAAACGGCGCGCAGACAAATCTGGCGGTGGAGCGATGGATCGACTGGACCGGCCCCGACGCCATCGCCAACCTGATGTGGCACTGGAATGCGCCGACCGATCTCATCGACTCGCAGTCCCAGCCCTGGTGGCGAGGGTTCTACGCCGAGGCGACGACCTTCGACCTGGCCGCAGCCCTCGCCGACACGACGTCAGAGCGCTATCAGCTTCTGTTGCGAGATATTGACGCGATCGCCGTGCAGCTAGAGAAGTTTCGGGACAACGACGTTCCGGTGCTCTGGCGTCCGCTTCACGAGGCGGCGGGCACGTGGTTCTGGTGGGGCGCGCACGGTCCGGAGGCGTTCAAGGAGCTGTGGCGACTGTTGTACGACCGCCTCGTGCATTTCCACGGCATCCACAATCTGATCTGGGTCTACACGCACGAACCGAATGCAAACCAGTGGTACCCCGGCGATGCGTATGTCGACGTGGTGTCTCGCGATGTGTACGCCAACGATCCGGCCGCGACGATGCGGTCGGACTGGAACCAGCTGCAGCAGCTCTACGGAAATCGAAAGCTTGTCGCACTGTCGGAGTCCGGGACCCTCCCCGATCCGGAAGTCATCACGGACTTTGGCGTATGGTGGAGCTGGTTCTCGTTGTGGAGCGGCAGCTTCATCCGCAACATCGACCAGGACTACCTGACATACGTCTTCAATAGCGACGTCGTGATGACGCGCGATGAGCTACCGAATTGGCGCGTCGTGGCGAACGAGCCACTTTTCAGATTGCTCATCCCAAGAAGGTCCACTACGACCAGGATGACAGTCAGGCCACGCTGAGGGCCCAATGGACCTTCCTCGAGCAACTGAAGAAACAGCGCACGGCACTGCTCAATCATCTTGAGTCGGTCGT
>DATKEJ010000504.1:0-2947 GCA_035512315.1 Rhodothermales bacterium
GGGGCGACGTCAACGACGACGGGTCCGTCGACATCGTCGACCTCGTTCTAGGAATCGATCTGATCCTGGGACGAATCGACCTTCCCGAGACACAGTCGAGGCTCGATCTGCACCCCTTTCCTGTCGGAAACGAGGTAGTGGACGTTCGCGACCTCACTGTCCTGGCCCAAGCCATTGCTCTCGGGGTGTGGCCGGACGGGGCCCCGATCCCCGGCCTGGAGTCTCAGCTTGCGAAATCGGACGCGATCGTGGGAGACCTGATTATCCGCCGCGATCTCGAGACGGTTGAGCTGTGGGCTAGATCCTCTGAGCCGCTGCGCGCAATCCACGTGGCAGTCCGAATCCCACGGCAAGTCATCCTGATCAGAACCAATCAAGACCTCCCGGCAATGCACGTAGGACAGCCTTACGCAGGTTACGGTACCGGCAGCTTTTCGCTCCTCACATTTGGCATGGACGGCCCCCCTGTTGCGTCATACGAGCCTGTACTCCTTGCTACCCTGGATCTTCCCATAGGAGTCGACCTGGAGATAATATCATCGATTGCGGTTGATCGGTCCATCCGGCGGAGATCCCTGGTATCCGTCGCCGAAAGCTCGGAGCCGCCGTCTCAGCCGGGTCAGACAATCTTCGGATCGCCGTACCCGAATCCTGTTGATCCACGACTTTCTGCTTTAGTTCACTTCCCGCTGACCATAGGCGAAAGTGGCTTCATTGCCGTCCATGTGACTGACGTCCTCGGTCGAACGATCCGGAACTGGCGCCGAGAGTACGACAGAGGCGTCCGCGTTGAGATTTGGGATCTTCGAGCCGCAGACGGTCACGCTGCTCCACCCGGCTTGTACTTCGTCACTGTCGTGGCGGGTGAGCGCCGGCAGACGCGAAGCGTCACAATCCGATGATGATGGCGGCTACGGAGACGGAACGAACGCGAGCAGTCGAGCCGGCCCCCCGCTCCCCCCCTCGATCTTCATTGGCGCCGCCACGAGCCATGCACCCGTTGTGGGAACGCGGTCCAGGTCGGCGACATTTTCGAAGATCAAAATGTTCGCTCCGGCCAGGTTACGGTGTGATTCAAACAAGGTCGACTGACCGTAATCGATACTCGGCGTGTCGATCCCGACTCCCTTAATTGACCGTGACTGGACAAGCCAGGAGGCGGCCTCGGGGTGGAGTCCAGGAAAATGGAGATCGGGCAGCGCGTTAGGGCCGCGGGCGCTGGTACCCATATAGGCCTCGGCGTCGGGCCAGAACTGTCCATACCCCGTGTGCAGGAGGACCATGCTCCCGGCCGGGATAGGTCCATTCGCCTGCTCCCACGCATTGAAGTCCTCGACCGATACCAGGTAATCTCGATCCTGAAGCGCTCGGCTCGACACGTCGATCCGTATGATGGGTCCCGACAAATTTTGGATTGGGATCTCGTCGACTGATTGCTTCCCGGCGCTGAAGTGGATCGGTGCGTCGAGGTGCGTTCCTCCGTGCTCCGCCGCCTTGAAGTTGTTTGCTGCGTAGAAAAAGCCAGCCGGCGTTTCGCCAAATGAAACAGTGTCGATCTCGAACGATTCGGCGGTGGGCCAGTATATGGTCTCACTCGAGAACGCGTACGACAGGTCGAGCCATTCGCCGTCGGTAAGGGAGAACGGCCGTGTGACAGGATCCGCGGCCGGCTGGGTACAGGATAAGCTCAACAATGCTGCGGGCAGGAGAGCGGTCACCAATCGCGAGAGTCGGTTTAATCCCATGATGCGGTAGTATTCTGTTGGTGAAGCGATGAGAGTCCTTTAGTGTCGAAGCCCCAATTTCGGTCGCGTGGAAATACTTTATCTGGACAATCACTTGCTGGTGGTGAATAAGCAGGCGGGGCAGCCGGTTCAGGCCGACCGGTCTGGAGACGCAGACCTGCTCGCCGAAGCAAAGCGATTCATCGGTGATAAATTTAACAAACCCGGAAACGTGTTTGTGGGTCTCGTGCACCGTCTAGATCGCCCGGTGTCAGGGGTGCTCGTTCTGGCGCGCACGTCGAAAGCAGCCTCGAGGCTTTCTGCGCAGTTTCGGGAAAGGACCGTCGAGAAGGAATACGTCGCGCTCGTGGAAGGACGGGTCACGGAAGGAGGCACGATAGCCTCATTCCTCCGAAAAGAAGGCTTGAGGGTGAGACAGGTGTCTGGAGGCACTGCGGGCGGAAAGGAAGCCGAGTTGCGATACGAGCCGCTGGGAGTACTGGGTCGCCGATCGATTGTCAAAGTCGTGCCGCTGACAGGGAGACCGCACCAGATTCGCGTGCAACTGTCGAATCAGGGATTCCCGATCGTAGGGGACCTGAAGTATCGTGCGTCGGAGGAGTTCGACGGGCGAAACATTGCCCTGCATTGCCATCGGATGACCCTGGCTCATCCTGTCGGGGGACAACGGATGACGTGGACGGCTCCCTTGCCCTCTACATGGCCTGGCGAGGTGGGCGATCTCCTTGAGCGTGAGTAACTCTTGGAGTGGCTGTCGAATTACCTTGCAGGAGCCGGTGACTCCCGGTATCCTCCTGCGATGAACCATTTCGAGAGAGTCGGGTTACATTTTTCACTCGCTCGAAAAACCAACATCCCCGTATGAAACGTCTCTTCGTATCGCTGGCCGTGGTCATAGTCAGTTCGTTCGCGACCGTGGTGCGCGGTCAGGAAGAAGTGAAGGTTGATCTTGACTTCGCCAGCTTCGCTTATGACACTGACTCCACTCTGCTCGAATCTTATCTGTCGTTCGGAGTCGGCTCGCTGTCGTTCATGAACGACACGTCGGGTCTGGTCTCACAACTGCCTATTTACTTTGCATTGAGGCACGCCACCATCACGACTCTGGTCGAAACGGCGCCGCCGCCGGTCTGGACTGATTCGGCTGCTCTCACGTTCTCAGTGCCGGATTCCACGTATCTGGCACCTGGGCAGCATTTCCT
>DATKEJ010000505.1:0-8071 GCA_035512315.1 Rhodothermales bacterium
GACGGGTCTAAAGACGTGACAGGTCTAAAGACCTGACAGGTTTATAAACCCCTCACTCCTATAATCGCAATTCCAAATTCAGTCCGAATGCAGCGTACGCGTCCTCAGTTTGTACGCCAGTTCAAGGCTCCGCTTGATGCGCGTTTCGACCCTCTTGGCAACGTTCGCATAATGCGCCAGCGACCGCTGTCGTCCCGAAGTCATGGAGTAAAAGCGCTTGCCGGCGTCCACGTCAAGCTCCAGCGCGACACGAAACTCCTCGCAGATCTCAACGTGATCGGGATTTGGATCGACCTCCAGTTCAACGAGGACCATGTCACCATGCTCCACCCCAACGTCGCGGAGCATGTCACGGCTCATGAAGAGACACGGCCCGATCTCCTCGATCGAGTGCCGGACGCGCCTGTAAACGTGCCCATTCAATAAGACGATCAGCCGACGTGTGCTTGCCCGCCGCAACCACTCAACGATGTCATCCGGGATGGGAATGAAGTGTTTCTGCATCCTGGTACCCCGGAAAAAAAGAATCGGCGCGTTGTAGCGATGGATGTGGCACTCGGTCATTTTCTACCCCTCAGACCCTCAGACGATGCAGGATCGCCGCATTCGTCAACGCCTCACCGATGTACCCGTCCATCGCCTCCACCGACTCCCGGTGCGCGCCTTCGTCGAAAGCGGCCATGCAGTCAGCCGCGAGTATTACGTCGTAGTCGCGTTGATACGCATCCACAGCAGTTGAACGAACACACCAGGCCGTCGTAATCCCGGCGAGTATTAACGTCGATGCGCCCGATTGGAGCAGCGTGACGTCGAGCGAGGTCTCGTAAAAGGCTGAGAAACGGCGCTTCGTCAACATCCTGTCGTGCGCATGAGGCTCAAGCTCCGCAAGAAGCCGACTCCCTAGCGTGCCTTTGACGGCATAGCGCATCCCTCCCGCTCGCGCATGCGGGAAAGCATCCGACATGCCTTCGTCAAACTCCTGCCGCACCCAGATGACCGGGATGCCCGCCGAATGGCAGCCTCGCACGAGCTCGTTCATCGACGTGACCAAACGGGATCGCATGGACGGAATCACGCTCGTCGGCCAGATCGAACTGTCGAAGTAGTCCTCGATCATGTCAATTACAACCAGGGCGGCGTTCATTCGACCGGTCGTGGGAAAAAAGAAGCAGCGCCTGAATATAGGCAGTGATTATCCTCACAGCGTGTCGTGCCGGCCGGTGATCAGAATTGCCGGGAACCATCCGTGACGCTGCCGTATCCTCTCACGGTTGGAATCGCCCAACGGCGACGCTTGCCGGTCGCAACAAATATGGAAACGCACCGCTACGACGCTTATGCATGAGACGAAGATCTAACCACCGCGTGCACCGCCCGTCGGTATGAACCTCGATACAGTAATACCGCCAATCCTCGCAGGCCTTATGCTCCCTTTCCTGGGAGAGGTCGTGGCTATTCTCGCCGCAGGCGTCGTCCTGGCCTACATCTGCAACCGGATCCGTCTCGTCCCAATCGTCGGCTTCCTGCTGGCGGGGATTGCGATTGGGCCTTCGGCTCTTGGGCTGGTCTCCGACGGCGAGCTCATCAACGGACTCGCGGAGGTCGGCGTCATCCTGCTTCTCTTTACGATCGGTGTCGAATTCAGCCTCGAGAAGCTCGGGCGCATCCGGCACCTGATTCTGTTCGGGGGCGGACTCCAAGTCGTGCTTACGGTCGGGATTGTGACCGGAGCGCTCCTCGCTGCCGGGGTCTCTATCGAGGCAGCGATTTTCACTGGATGCCTGGTCGCCCTGAGCAGCACGGCCATTGTCCTGACACTCCTCTCGGATCGATCGGAAACCGAAACTCCTACGGGCCGGTTGTCTCTGGCCATCCTGATTTTCCAGGACCTGGCAATCATCGTCATGGTCCTCCTCGTCACGGCGTTCGGCCGGGAGGGCGCATCCCCAGTCCAAATAATACTGGCGCTCGGCCAGGCCCTCGCCCTGATCGCCCTCGTTCTTGTCGCGGCCCGGAAGATCGTCCCTTGGCTGCTCGAACGGATCGCGGCGACGAGAAAACTCGAGCTCTTTCTGCCAACGGTCGTGACGATTTGTCTCGGAACGGCGTGGATCACAAGTCTCGCGGGCGTCAGCCTCGCCCTGGGCGCGTTCGTGGCCGGACTGGTCGTGTCGGAGAGCCGCTACAGCGAGCATGCGCTCAGCGAAATCCTACCCCTCAAGACGCTCTTCAACGCGGCCTTCTTCGTCTCGGTCGGCATGCTTCTCGACCTGCGTTTCGTCCTTGACAACGTCTGGCTGGTGCTCGGAGTCGCTGTGGCCGTCCTCGCGATAAAACTTCTCGTGACGACAGTCAGTGTGCTTGCATTGCGATTTCCGATGAGGGTTGCTCTCACTGTGGGGCTTGGACTGTCGCAGATCGGAGAATTTTCGTTCGTCCTGGAACGCACAGGCCAAGCCGTCGAACTCTTTCCTGCCGACTTGGGGGGACTTGGAACGCAGATATTTATCGCCGTGACCGTCCTGCTGATGGCGCTGACGCCGCTCCTCCTCTATCTCGGTCCGAAGCTCGGGACCAGCTTGGCCCAGATTCCCGGCCCGTGGTCGCACACCGACGTGCCCGAAGAGGGGCCGCCCAAGCCCCAATTCGAGGATCACGTGGTCATCGCCGGCTACGGCCCGGCAGGACGCCGGCTTGTCATGGTCATGAAAGACATCGGCCTTCCGTTCACCATCGTTGAAATGGATTTCAAGCTGTGCGCCGAGGCCGAAAGCAAAAATCTACCGGTCGTCCAGGGCGACGCCACACGCCCACTCATTCTGGAGCACGCGGGCATCCATACAGCCAAACTGTGCGTCGTAGTCGTAAGCGACGAGGCGGCAACCGTGGGAATCGTCCAGATCGTCCGCTACCTGAATCCGACGGTTCAGATCATCGCGCGGACACGATTCCTTTCGCAGATTCCCATCCTTCAGGAGGCGGGAGCCGACGTAGTCGTTCCGGAGGAGCTAGAGACCTCGGTGCGGATCTTCACTCAGGTCCTCAACGCATACATGGTGCCCGCCGAGGAAATCAATCGGCAGGTGAGCCTCGTCCGCTCGGGTGACTACGAGGTATTCCGTGGGAGCATCCAGGAGGCACACCTCATGGTATTGCAGGGCCTTGACGAGGAGGGCCTGCACACGCGGGCCGTGGCGGTCAGGGATGGAACCGCGGTCGCCGATCGTACCCTCAGAGAGCTTGGCCTTCGCCAGACCCACAATCTCACCGTCCTCGCCGTGCGTCGCGGAACCAGAACCATCGGCAATCCCGCCGGAGATTTCAGGTTGGAGCCGGGAGATCGGCTGATCCTCGTTGGGTCTGCCGCAGATTTCGTGGCAAGCGCCGACTTGTTCAGAACACCGGAATCGGATTCCGGACGAGCCCCGGTCCAGCAAGTCTCAGAAAGCACGCCCCAGGAAGACGCCTGAGTTGGTCAGAATCCTTTTCTCGCCTCGCCGGCCGTCGTGGCATATTTCCCCTTGAACCGGTCGAATACTTCCAACGTCCGTTTCGCGATGCCGGTCCACCCGAATGATCGTCGGGCGAAGCGCGAGCCTTCGATCGAGAGGTCCTCGGCCAATCGAGGGTATCGCAGCGGCAGCGCCAGCACGGCGCCGAACTCCTCCGGGTGCAGCGGGTCGGAATAGAGGCAGTTGCGGCCAAAACTGATGATCTCGTGCAGTCCGCCGTGGACGGTGACCACGGTAGGCGTGCCGCAAGCCATGGCTTCAATCGCCGTCATTCCGAACGGTTCGTAGCGCGATGAGAGGGCAAATACACCGGCCGCGCGGTACCGATCGGCCATGTCCTCGTCGGGAACGTATCCTGCATAAATGACGTCGTCAGCCACTCCGACTTCTGACGCGACCTTGCGTAATTCGGCTACTTTGCGCTCATCCTGATCGTCCTCGCCGGCTCCGACGGCAAGTAGGAGCTTTGCATCGGGCACGATCTGACGCGTCGCGCCAAAACTGCGAATCAACAAGTCGTACCCCTTGTTTCTCGCCATGCGGCCCACCGCGTAGATCGTCTTCTCGCTCATCCCGAATCGCTCGCGCGCGCTCTTGACACGATCTCTCGGCAGCGGCACGAAGCGATTCTCATCGATTCCGGGCGGGATGACCGTGATGTTCCGATCATTGAGGTCGTAGTGCTTTTTCAATAACTCCGTTTGCTCGCGTGTCGTGGCCACGATGTGGTCGCAGCTTCGATAAACGAGAAACTCCTTGCGGATCCGCTCCTCGAACCTGTAGGTCGCCTCCATCTTCTCAGCCGTCCCCGACATTTGCTGACGCTTCCAGGCCCCAATTGAATGCGGTGTGTGGATGTGTGGTATGTTCAGCTCCTCGGCGATCTTCTGACCTGCCCAGCCGGCATCCCAGTAGTGTGAACTCACGACGTCGTAATCCAACTGGCGGCTCTTGACGGTATGTAAGAACGACGTGACGAAATCACCGAGGTGATCGTGCATGTCCTCTTTCCGTATGAATCCGCTCCCACCGAATGGTATCCGAAGAACCCGAAGGCCCTCTATAACCCGATCAACGCGTCGCTGACCCTCGAATCGACGGGTGACGAGGTCGACGTGATAACCGAGCCTTGCGAATCGCTTTGCGAGTTCGAGAACGAAAACGACTTGACCGCCCGTGTCAGGCTTCCCGAGTTCAGGCTCACCGTCAACGTAACCGTGGATCGAGAGCATTAAAATCGATCCGGCGTGCTTATTTCTACGTGTCATGGTATTTCATTTATAGGACGCCCCAGTGGCGCAAGCCCTCCAATACGCCCGCTGCATACGAGCGCTTCGCCCGGTATATCCTTGGTCTCACCAACGCGGCCAGCTCGGCATCTGCGTTTCCGACAACGATCCCGTGGTTTTCGTCGGTGAACATATCGATATCGTTCGCCGAGTCGCCCGCAACGACCACCCGGTCACGATCGATCATCAACCTGTCGCGCAGGAACTCGATTGCGGTTCCCTTGCCGGCGCCGGCCGGAATCACGTCCAGTTTCGAGCCGTGCGTAACGATAAGCTTGGGCGAGAGGCGCTCATCGGATAGTCGCGACCGAACCCATTCAGCGACTTCGGGATCATCGATATCGAAGCTCGCCTTGAACGGTGTCTGCCACTCAGGCGGATGGGGCCGCCCCCACTCCCCGGGGACAAGCCGCTCAATGGCCTCACGGTCCCATCCTGACTTAAACCGATCCGAATACTCTTCGACCATGTCGCCTTCGGCGTCCTGGATCTCGGTCCCCAAGGCCCCAATCAGAAAATCGGGGGCGGGCAGCGACTCGTGCCGCTCAAGAGACCCACGGAGGCTCGCACAGGGGCGGCTGGAGTTCAACGCGATGCCAATACGTGGTCTTTCACGTTCGAGGGCGACGGTTAGTTCGGCGAGCGCCGGCTCGTCACCCAATAAGGTGTCGTCAACGTCGGAGACCAGAAGCCACTTGTCATCCATCGAGCCGGAGCCGCGTCGAGAAATCGGAGCCATCGTCACGAGCGGTTAGAAAAAAGGTCCGAGGTCAGAGGTCCGACCCGCGTCCAGGCTGGCGGAGCCCACTTCTGGATCCCGGGTCAAGCCCGGGATGACCCCTCGTCGCTCGAACAGCGCCGGTACATTATCCATGATACGTGCTCGCTCGCTCGGGGCAGGCTCCCGGTGCGGTCCGCAGAGGGTTTGCCATCTTCCATCTTCCATCTTCCATCTTCCATCTTCCATCTTCCATTTGCACTCATATCTTGGACCGGAGAATGAACAAACCATCATGACACCCGAGTCACTCGACGCAAGATCGCGATCTTTAACACAATCGGAGTGCGACTTCGTGCGCCAGGCATACCAAAAGGCCTTGGAGGCGCTCGACCGAAACATCACGGAGAAGGGATTCTCCCCCTGTTCTCTCGATGACAATGAAGTGTACGGAACCGACGCCAATTACCGCAGCGTATGGGCTCGCGACGGCGCCAAAACCGTCATATGGACGCTGGATCTCGAGAATCCTCGCATTCGCGAGTGCCAGGCGGCGACTCTGAGAACGATCCTCTCACATCAGGCGCCCGCAGGGCAGCTCCCCGCGTACGTTCTGATCGACTCGGACCAGCCGGAGTACGGAGGAATCGGGGGCATTACCGCCATCGACGGCGTGATCTGGATTGTCATAGCCGTGTGCGAGTACACGGAGCGGACCGGAGATTGGTCCATATTCGATGAGTATCACCGCACGCTTCAACGTTGCATGGATTGGCTCAGTGCACACGACGCGAACAACGACGGACTTCTCGAAATCCCCGAGGCCGGAGACTGGACTGACCTTTTTGCCCGAAGCTACCACGTGCTTTACGACGAGGTGCTTTGGTACAGGTGTCTCGGCGACTGGGCAAGGCTGATCCGAACGCGCGGGGAGGTCGAGCGGGCCGACGACTACGACCGTTGGGCGAAGCTTGTTCGGAAGATGATCCTCAAGCAGTTCTGGCCGTCCACAGCGGTAGACAAGACCGAGGGAGGTCCGTCGTTTGCCGAGGTTCAGTTCCAGCTCGGGGATTCCCGTTATCTCGTGGCGCAGACGTCGCCGTTCGGATACAGCTGGCGGTGCGACGTGTACGGCAACCTTCTGGCGTTCCTGTCGGGTCTCACGAACGAGAGACAGGCCTCGATGACCTTTCGGTTTCTCTGGGGAGTAGGGGTTAGCGATCCCGGACCGGTCGTGAATTCGTACCCACCGGTGCATTCGGGCGATCCCGAATGGCGCGACTACTTCACGGTCAACCTCCTCAACCTTCCGAATCACTACCACAACGGCGGCATCTGGCCCTTCATCGGTGGTTTATGGGTTCGGTTTATCAATGCGCTCGGAATGACCGACCTCGCACGGCGAGAGTTGTTTCGACTGTCCGAGCTATGCAGTCTCGGCGTTCACCATGATTGGGAGTTCAACGAGTGGCACCACGGAGTCACCGGTCGGCCCATGGGCAAGGCGTTTCAGGCCTGGAGCGCGGCCAGTTTTGTGAAGGCCGTCCATGAGGTCGACGGCGAGTTTATTCGGGATTAGAGAACGGTACATGGTACATGGTAGGTTCCAGGTTCCAGGTTCCAGGTTCCAGGTTCCAGGTTCCAGGTTCCAAGTTCGACAACCGACCTTCAACGTTTAATAGATCCTCGTCTCCACAGAGTCGAAGCGGCCGACCGCACCACCCGTTTCTGCCCTGCCGGTTGTCTCGATCCTCCTATCTTCGGCTTGCATTCCCAGTCTGCCATCCACCCGTAACCGAGCGAATCATGAATCCAATGAGCTGGTTTGAAATCCCGGCAAGCGACTTGGACCGCGCGACCGCGTTCTATGAGCGAGTTCTCGCCGCGAAGCTTCAAAGGCAGGAGTTCGGCGGTCTGAAGATGGCGTGGTTCCCGATGCGACAGGATGCTCCCGGAGCGACGGGATCGCTGGTCCAGCAGGAATCGTACATCCCCTCGTACGAAGGAACGATGGTCTACTTTTCGGTCGACGACATCGAGGCCGCACTCGCGAGAATCGAGACGTCCGGCGGCAAGATCCTGAACGGCAAGACCGGCATAGGTGAATACGGATTCGTGGCCCATTTCGAAGACTCCGAGGGAAACCGGGTGGCTCTGCACTCAGTGACTTGAGACGCGGGTCCAA
This sequence comes from Rhodothermales bacterium, assembly GCA_035512315.1. Lineage (GTDB taxonomy): Bacteria > Bacteroidota > Rhodothermia > Rhodothermales > DATKEJ01 > DATKEJ01. The sequence continues at coordinate 7,705 of DATKEJ010000505.1, forward strand.
GTGACCGCTCCGCTTTAGATCACGTTTTCTGCTCTTCCAACGGAGTTTATAAAATCGCATTCGTCGTCGAAATGGGTGCTTCTCTGCAGTACATTTCGGAACGACAAACGATTTCTGCGGGCCACTCGAGATTCGTTTCGCCTCTTGGCGTATCGGGCTCGAGTGAGTCCCTCGATTAACCGGCGCCATGAAATGTGCGATGAGACCAGTATCTCATGCGGCCTGACGACCGAGAATGAACTCTGCGATCCCTTGGTGAAAAACTCTGTTTCTGTTGCAGCGCGATGGAGTCTCCGTGCGTTCCTGGCATTTGCGTTGCTCGCCGGGGTAACCGCGGGAAGCTCCGGGCAGGAGCATTCGGTCGCCC
>DATKEJ010000506.1:0-6602 GCA_035512315.1 Rhodothermales bacterium
GGTAACCGACTGGCTGAAACGGGAGGTAGGCGAAATCGAGGTGTTCCTCACTGACGCCGGCGAGGAGCGCGCTCCCATCATCCAGACGATGATCAGCCAGCATCCCGCGGTCGACTCGGTCGCGTTCATCAGCCGCGAGCAGGCCGAGATCATCTTCAAAGAGGAGTTCGGCGAAGAGGGCGACGTTTTCATCGGCGAGTCATTCCTGCCCCCGTCACTCAAGGTGCACGTCAATCCAAAATTCGCCACCGTCGAGGAGCTGTCCGGGCTCGTGTCGTTCGTCTACGAGCAGCCCGGCGTGGAAGAGGTGATCTTCAACCGGCCACTCTTGGCGAGGGTGCAGCAGAACCTGAGGGCATTCACGATCATCGCGGTCACAATCGCTATCGTCGTCATTCTTGCATCGCTTTTCCTCGTGTCGAATACGATTCGACTGAGCATCTACGCGAGACGACTCCTGATCCGAACGATGAAGCTTGTGGGCGCCACCGATGCTTTCATCCAACGCCCGTTCCTCGTCGAGGGCATGATTCAGGGACTGATCGGCGGCGTGATTGCTTCGATCATCGTGATCCTGCTCAATTCGTTCGTGCTTGACTATATCTCCCTGCTTCAAATGAGGAGGTGGCCCGGGGGCAGTCCGATCCTGTCCGTTCTCGCCCTCCTCGCGCTGGGTATATTCATCGGGTGGCTCGGCTCGCGCTTCGCAACGAGACGGTTTATCAAGAAGGTGTCGCTTCACTAGACCAGGGCTCCTGCTTCCATGAAAACCCGAAGAGCGTTTCTCGGCGCAATCGGACGCCCGACGGTGTCTGCCGCTCTATTCGCAGGCGTTCGACCGGGAGTGTTCACGGAGGTCTTGGAGACGTTTTCGCACCTGACTGGAACGCCTGAGTCGCTCGCTGACGACGAATTTCTGTGGAGGCAGGTTCAGGACGCTTTCACGGTCGATCGAAGCCTCGTCAACCTGAATAACGGCGGCGTGAGCCCGGCTCCCGCATCCGTCCAGGAAGCGATGAAACGGCATTTGGACTACTCTAACGAGGCACCCGTCTATACGATGTGGCAGGTCCTGGAGCCACAGCGCGAGGGCGTGCGCCAGCGGCTGGCTAGAAGCTTCCACTGTGATTCGGAGGAGATCGGCCTCACACGCAATGCCTCCGAAGGCCTCCAGATATGCCAGTTTGGATTCGATCTCAAGCCGGGCGACGAGGTTCTTACTACCACGCAGGATTACCCCCGGATGATCACGACGTTCAAGCAGCGTGAACGCCGGGAGGGCATCGTATTGAAGCAGTTCAAGATCCCCGTTCCAGCCGAGAACGTCGATGAGATCGTTTCGCTGTTCGAGCAGAACATCACGCCTCGCACGCGACTGATCCTGATGAGCCACATGATCAACCTGACCGGACAAATACTGCCCGTCAAGGAAGTCGTGGCAATGGCGCGCGCGCGGGGAATTCCAGTCATCGTCGACGGCGCCCATTCCTTTGCCCACTTCGACTTCACACTCGATGACTTGGAGTGCGACTACTTCGCGACGAGCCTGCATAAGTGGCTTCTGGCTCCGCATGGGACGGGCATGCTGTTCGTCCGCAGGGACAAAATCGCGTCGCTCTGGCCGCTGACCGCAGCGCCGGACACCATGGACGACGATATTCGAAAGTACGAGGAGATCGGCACGCACCCGGCGGCGAACTATCTCGCCATAGCGGACGCTCTTACATTCCACGAAGGCATCGGGGCGGCGCGAAAAGAGGCCCGCCTCCGCTACCTTCGGGATTACTGGGCGAACCGCCTCCTCGAAAGCGATCGCTTCGTGCTCCACACCAGCCTTAAACCAGAGTTTTCATGCTGCCTGACCAACGTGGAGATCGAGGGAGTAGATCCGACGGCACTCGCAGCTTATTTGTGGGACCGCCACAGAATCATCGTCACGCCCATCATCCACGATGAATTCCAAGGTTTGCGAGTGACGCCCAACGTCTACACAACGATCAACGAACTGGATCGATTCTGCGACGCGATGGAGACCGTAGCCAGCAACGGAATCCCGTCCATCGGCAACGGTTAAACAATATCCCTGATAGGAGAAAAGTCATGCGAAGTCTGCTCGGTCTGATTCACCTGATCATCGTGATCGTGGTCATTTTCAACATCGTCAAAAGCGATGTGAGCACCGGCTCCAAGATCCTTTGGTCACTCATAGTGCTCGTGTTTCCCGTCGTTGGAATCATCGCGTGGTATTTCCTCGGCCCGCGCAAGGGGTCGTGACAGGACTCCCGGAGGCTGCTGAATGAGTTGGCTGAAAGACGCGTGGATCGACGTCACCGTCACGATCGTCATCGTTCTGGCAACGATCGGTGACTTGGAATGGGCGCGGTGGGCCGTCCAGATTTATACGCCGATCATGCTGGTACTTTGGCTGAGTGCGTATTTGCGACGATACTCCCAGTCGAAGATCAAGTCCAAAAAGACCTCCGTCCCTCCTGCGGTGCATCACGTGCTCTACGGTGCCGACGTCCTCTTCACCGCTTACGATCGGTGGTGGTGGGTCTCCGGCTGCTGGGCCCTGATCTGGATACTTTCTGCCGCGACCAGCAGAGCAACGGCCAGACCTTCTTAGTCTGCAAGTCTGCGAGTCTACCCCAAGCGAGCGAGCATCTCGCCGCATTTCCATGGAGGCCAGGTCAGGTGCTACGGGTCTGGAGCCTCGAACTTCGAATCTCGAACCCCGAACCAATTCTCGCGCATTCGGGCGCACCGGTGCGACGGCCCGATCACTGTGCTTCGCCCGAACTTTCTTCTGATCTCGATTCGATGAGATCCACGTCGTCGCCAGGTTGGCGCCGTGGAATCCAACGTCCAACCGATTGCTTGTACCGGCGGTAGCTGTCACCGAAGCGTCTCTCAAGCACAGGTTCCTCGACGAGTACAACGAAAAAATGGAAGCCCATGGATACGATGACCGCCAGCAACATTATGGCGACGGACCGCTCCACCATGCCGAACCCGAGGAATACCATGAGCCCGCCGATGTACATGGGATTTCGAACCACGCGATATGGGCCTGCGGCGACGAATTTCCTTGGCGGATCGAAGGGCGCCGGCGTCCCTCTGCCCCGGTGAACGAATGTCGACACGCACACCAGCGCGAGAATTCCGCCGAGGCCCACAATCCAGAGACCAAGTAGGAAGATCCACTTTGGCGGCCGTAGGCCTATAAGGGAATCTAGGGGTTGGACACTGATGGCGACGTAATACCATCCGGCGAAGAAGGCTGTGGCATACACTGCAGCCCGGAACCCAGTCCAGAGATAACCCATCGCTCACCGGATGCGTTATTGGAAGCGCGTAGAGAATACTGATCGCCTTTGCGCAACCTGCTCGACGACGCATACCGCGGTAATATAAGGCGAAGGCTTCCCACGTCAGTCGGTGTACCAGCGGCAGCGTCAAAGCCAGTTCAGCGTTCGGGTTTCGCCTAGCGCTTTACCGTTTTCAATCTGGATCCCGGGTCAAGCCCGGGATGACTATCTACTGGGAGACGTTCGACGTTCGACGTGACGTTCGACGTTCGACGTTTGACCTTCGACCTTCGACGTTCGACCTTCGACGTTCGACGTCAGCAACCCGAACGCCGTCTCGGCGTATGCCCGATCTTTATTCACGACCAATCGGTTGCCATGACTCGACTCTTCCCGGCCTCTCTTGCCCTGATCTTCATGATTCTCGGCGCGTGCTCATCCCGTGCCCCCGAGATCAACACTGAGGATGTGCAACGCATCGTGTCGACGTTGGCATCCGATGAAATGGAGGGCAGGCGTGCTTACTCCGCCGGGATTGAGAAGGCGGCACGCTTCATCGAATCCGAACTCAGCGTGATCGGTCTGGAGCCGCTTCAGAACGCGCAAGGGTTCAGACAGGAGTTCAGCGCGTTTCACTTGACGCCCACGGACGTTAAGCTCGTGCTGGACGGTTCGGAGGTTCCCTTCGCGAATGTCTTCTTCCTGCCCAGCACCGACTCGCTTTCGTGGGAAACCGGGGATGCTGAGATCAGCGTCGTCGGACCTTCCGACAATCTGGGCGCCGCTTTCGGCCGGGCGAGCCGCAGTCCCGGTGACCTTCTCGTAATCGTCGACACCACGCATGAGTCTGTTTTTCGGCAAATTCAGCTGTTCGTGTCGGAGGGAAGCCGGATGCTCGAGATGGGAACCACCGGCACGGCCGCGTTCGTCTTGACGGACGACGTGGAAGTCACAACGGTAGAGGCGGCAGCCGCGTTCCGGGTCGACACGCTGGCGCTGACGAACCTGGTGGCGAAGATTGATGGTGAGCGCGCTGACGAGATCGTCCTCTTCTCCGCCCATTACGACCACCTCGGCATTCGGCCTGCTGTTGAGGGAGATTCAGTGGCCAACGGGGCAAATGACAACGCCTCGGGAGTGACCGGCGTCATCGAGCTGGCCCGTCAGTTCGAGGCCATGGGCAAGCCCGAGCGCACACTCATGTTCGCGTTTTTCACTGCGGAGGAAATGGGCGGATACGGCTCGCACTACTTCTCCGAGCAATTGAACCCGGACCACATCGTGGCCATGTTCAACCTGGAGATGATCGGGAAGCCGCCCGTGAGCGGGCCGAACTCAGCCTGGATCACAGGCTTCGATAAATCCGATTTCGGCGAAATCCTTCAGCGGGCCGTCGAGGGAACGGAATATTCCTTCCATCCCGATCCATACCCCCATCAGAACCTTTTCTATCGGTCAGACAATGCAACGCTGGCGAGAAAAGGCGTTCCTGCGCATACGATCAGCACCACGCCGATTGATGTCGATCCGGATTACCACAAGGTGTCTGACGAGGTCGAAACACTGGACTTCGAGCACATGACCAACACGATTCGGGCAGTGGTGGCCGGCGCGAGAACGATCATTTCGGGCGAGGCGACACCGACGAGAGTAGACCTCGGATCGACGGCTCAGTGAGGCATCGGATCACCTCGCGTCGACAGGGGCCAAGTACCAAGTACCAAGTACCTACTTGTCCATCTCAATGATGAAAATGTGGTACGGATCGTCCCGCGTTCGTTTGGCGGCTACGGCAATGAACTTCCCGTCCGGCGACCAGTCGAGTTCGGTGATGCGATAAAACGTGGTCTGAAGAACGGCGGTCGGCCCACCATCGACCGGAATCACGCGGAGCGTTCGGGTGCCGTCAGCTTCGATTCCGATCGACGCGATCCGATCTCCCGTGGGTGACCACGCCGGGCAGAGATCGTGACCGGGCCGGTCGGTGAGACGACGAACAGTCGAGTCGACGGTGTCGAAAATATAGATCTCTTCGTCTTCACCCTGGGTGTCGCGGCGTGAGGAGAACGCGATCTTACTGTCGTCGGGCGACCACCTCGGCCAGGTACCGCCGTACGGACTCGGTGCGACCGTACTGGAAGATCCGTCTGAGTTCAGCACCACAATCTGAGAGACCGAGTCGGCAACCAGCGCGATGGCGATTCGTCGCCCGTCTGACGACCAATCGGGATACAGCTCCTCGCCGCTCAAATGGCCTACGAGGCTGGTCGAGTAGTCCTTCAGATCAACCATGTGCAACTCGGGCTGGCCAGATCGTGTGCTCTGAAACAGGATCCGCCTGGAATCGATATCCCACGCCGGATAGCGATCGTCTGCGTCGTGTGCGGTGAATCGGGCTATGCTCCGGTCATCCAGCCTGACGACATATATCTCCCAGTTGCCGTCGCGTGTCGATTCCAAGGCGAGATAACCCGGGGTGGGACTCCAAACGGGATAGCGATGGTCTCCTTCGCCCTCGGTCATCTGGACGAAGAGGGCATCCTGCCCAAGGCACTGGGTTACGATGAGAAATGAGAATATAAACGATGAGAAAAAGTGCATCCGATACATTAAGTAGACTTGGGGATAATCGTGGCTGATTAATTGTGAATCCCTCCAAGTGAGGGCGTTATTCATCATCACGAAACGCACGCCCTTCAGCGCATCGATGTTCTCCAGAGGACGCCCTCAATTTCAGCCGGCCGGATTCAGGAAGATCCTCCTTATCCCCTTTCGCGCGGCCAATATGGGGAGGCGCCACGCACTGTCCACGCTCCAGGTCCGCTTCAAATAGTCCGGAAGCTGCGCAATTCGAAACCCCCCTTCTTTCGGATCGGCGAATCGCTTGAAGCCCAGCCACGTGATCGCAATCTGCGTTCCTGTAGACTTCCGGCGTAAGCCGGTGTTCAGCTCGAACTCCAGTCGCTGGAGGCTCCCCAGGTTGTTCCGTGACAGAGCGGATAAAACGTCTTCCGGGATTTCGACGTCAAACCTGGTCAAATACTTGAGCGCCTCCCTGGCATGATGCCCCATCCAGAGCCGTGAGGACAGGTGCCGGAACCGATCCCAGTCGACCGGCGAGCCTTTCAGGATAACCGCGGCGTCGACGACCCATCTGAGAGGATGCACGCGATTCAGACGGAGGCCGTGAACACAGACGTGGAAAAGCAGGTCGGTGGCAGAGGGAGCCAAGGTCATCGCTTCCGCCACGGCAACCGGCGTCGCGTCATCCCAGAACAGCTGTTCGTCGGTGCA
>DATKEJ010000507.1:0-18113 GCA_035512315.1 Rhodothermales bacterium
CGAGGAGAAACATGCGAAACTGGCAGGAATACCGCAATTGGACGCTCCGAGCCGCGTCGGCCCTGCTCATTGTGGTCGTCCCGGCAGGCGGAGTGTTCGCTCAGCCGTTCCCGTTGGATACGTCATTCGTCGACCCCGAGCGCATCGGAGCGGTGTACCACGTCGAGATCAACGGGATGATCGACAACGGCCTGGCGCGCTACTTGGATCGCGCGATTTCGGATGCCGAGAAGGCAGGCGCTACGGTTCTGGTGCTGCATATCGACACGTTTGGCGGCCTCGTCGATGCTGCAGACCACATCCGCCAGGCGATTCTATCCACGACCATTCCAACGGTGGCTCTGATAGACAAAAACGCCGCATCGGCCGGGGCGCTTATTTCGTATGCAGCGGATCGAATCGTGATGGTGCCCGGCTCCTCCATCGGTGCTGCGACGGTCGTCGAAGGAACCGGAGGGGAGGCAGCCCCCGACAAGTATCAAAGCTACATGCGCGGCCTGATGCGATCGACGGCGGAGGCGAACGGCCGGAATCCTGCCATCGCTGAGGCCATGGTCGATGAGTCCATCGAGATCAAAGGCATTTCGGAGGCCGGCAAGGTGCTGACGCTTTCGGCTTCAGAGGCGCTCGACTTCGGCGTCTCCGATAAGACGCTGTCAGGTTTCGACGAGCTCGTCCGGGAGCTCGGTCTTGAAAGCCGCGCCGTAATAAGGCATCAGGCGACCGGGCTCGAGCAATTCCTCAGGTTTTTTGCGTCACCGGTCGTCCAATCGTTGCTCATGCTGATGATGCTCGGTGGGCTCTATTTCGAGCTTCAGACGCCCGGCGTCGGATTCGCCGGCCTGATCTCCCTCATTGGAGCGACCCTCTTCTTCGCTCCGAACTATATGACCGGCCTGGTCGAAAGCTGGGAGATCGTGATCTTCGTGATTGGGGTCATCCTGCTCCTTGTCGAGGTCTTCGTGACTCCGGGCTTCGGCTTCGCGGGTATTTCCGGCGTCATCCTTTTGATCGGAGCCCTTCTGGCTGCTCTCATTGGAAATGTGGGGCTTCAATTCCCTCCAATCAGCGAGATCACGTCCGCCATATACACCATGGCGGTTACACTCGTCCTTCTCATCCTGCTGCTTATATCATTGGGACGGTACCTGCCTGCGACGAACGCCCTAGGCAGACTCATTCTGGCCCCTGAATTGAGCAGCGTGGGAGGATATACGTCGGCCGAGTCCAGAGATTGGCTCGTTGGGCGGATGGGCACGGCGCTGACTTCGCTGCGCCCGTCTGGCACCGCAACCATCGACGACGAACGGGTAGACGTCATATCGCAGGGTGACTTCATCGAGCGCGGATCTCCAGTGAGGGTCGTTCGCGTCAGTGGGAGCCGTATCGAGGTGCGCGGGGTCGACGAACTCAAGGCTCAAAACGAGGTTTAGGTCGTGGATATCGCCGTTCTCGCGCTATTGATCCTGATCGGTTTTGGACTGATCGCTGCCGAGGTCTACATCATACCCGGCCTGAACGTGGTCGGTATTCTCGGGATCCTCGTTCTGATTTTTGCGATCGGATTCGCTTTCACATCGAACGGTCTCGTTGGAGGTTTTTTCGCGTTGGCCGGGACTGTCGTCCTGGGACTAGTCATGGCATTCGCGATGTGGCGCTCAGGATCCTGGGAAGAGTTTGTCCTCGCCACGTCCATTCTGCCAGGAAGAGAGATACCTGACAAGGGGCAGGAGAATCGCGGGAGATTTATTGGGAAGGCGGGTCAGGCGCTTACGCCGCTCCGCCCTGCCGGAGTCGCGGAAATCGACGGAGAGCGCGTGGAAGTTCAAACAGAGGGAGGATTCATCGCCGCCGACAGCCGGATCAAGGTGGTCGCCATCGACAGCCGGCACATTTTCGTGCGTCTTGACACCTCCGCTCAACCCGAAGTGAGCGAGGCCGGCGTCTAGTGGGCTACACCGCTCGCTAGTTTCTCATGCGACGAGAATCCCCGCGATTGATGCCGTCATCCACGACGCGAGTGCACCGCCGATAACTGCCTTGACTCCAAGCGCTGCGATGTCGCTCTTCCTCGACGGCGCGAGTCCGCCGATGCCTCCTATCTGAATCGCGATCGACGAAAAGTTGGCAAAACCGCACAGCGCGTACGTGCCGATGATGACCGACCGATCGCTCATGACGCCTTCGAGGTTCGCGAGCGACGTGAAAGCGACGAACTCGTTCACCGCGATCTTTTCCCCGAGCAGGGTTCCGAACTGCAGGATGTCGGCAGCCTCCACTCCCATCGCCCATGCAAGAGGCGCAAACACGAACCCGAAAATGGACTGAAGGGAGAGTGATTCGAATCGGCCTCCAGACATCCGGCTGATGACTTCGTTTAGATCCCAAATCTGAGTTCCGGCGATTGTAGGGGCGCCGGCCCAGCCGAGAAATGCATTGAGGGCGGCCAGTAGCGCAAGAAACGCGAGGAGCATCGCGCCCACGTTCAGCGCCAGCTTGAGTCCCTCGCTCGCACCGCTTGCCGCTGCCTCGAGCACGTTGACGTCCGTTTTCTCCACGTGGATCTTCACCAAGCCGAGTGTGGCCGGACGGTCCGTTTCGGGGACAAGAATTTTTGCCATCACTACAGCGGCGGGTGCGCTCATGATGGAGGCCGACAGCAAGTGGGCCGCGAACCTCACCTGCTGGGCCGGATCGTCGCCGCCCAGGAAGATCACATACGCCGCGAGCACGCCGCCCGCAATGGTCGCCATCCCGCCCGCCATTAGCGTCATCAACTCGCTACGAGTCATCTTTTCGATGTAGGGACGAATGACGAGGGGCGCCTCGGTCTGGCCGACGAAGACATTGGCGGCGGCCGATAGCGCCTCGGCTCCTGAGATCTTAAGCGTTTTGGCCATGGCAATTGCCAACCCTTTCACGAGCGGCTGCACCAGTCCCATGTAATAAAGCACAGCCATGAGCGACGCGAAAAACACGATCGTCGGCAGAACCTGTGTAGCGAAGATGAAGCCGAGCGATCCTTCGACGCCTGGGGGGATAGCCAATGGTCCGAAGATGAATTGCGACCCGGCAAATGTGAAGTTCAACAGGCCCGCAAAGCCGGCGCCGATGCTTTCGAATATGACCCTACCCCAATCTGTTTTCAGAACCGCAAGAGCGAACACCACCTGCAGCACAATTCCCGTCATTACGACGCGCCAATTAATGGCTTTGCGATTCGTCGAAAGGGCGTACGCGATCGCCGTCAGCACAAGAAGACCGAAAACACCCCTGATCAGTAAGACGGGAAAGGACATTTGCGTTGCTGATGTGGATGGTCGTAAGGCTGCGCTAAGCTAAGGCAGTGAGCCCAACTTTCCGCAAACGGCCCACTGGGGTGGTACGGCGTTAGAGAAAGTGCGTCGCACTTATAGGTGCGACGCACTCCCTCTAACCGTGTACCTCTTCTAACTGCGAAATACGTTGTCTACCTGACGACCGATGAAACCTCCCGGAAGGCAAGACGTCATGTCTGTTTCTCCTCCCTGACCTATCTTCCCAGCCACTGCCACCAGGCCTTTCCGGATGCGTCAATTTGTGCTGACTGACGACAAGAACCACCTTGTCGATCGTGCCGAAACTGTATTGGACGGACTGAATCCGCCGCAGCGGGCCGCCGCGGAGTCAGTCGACGGCCCCGTCATGATCGTCGCAGGCGCCGGATCAGGCAAGACGCGCACGCTGACGTATCGGATTGCATACCTGCTTGCGAGCGGAAGAGCGCGTCCGGACCAGATTCTGGCGCTCACGTTCACGAATAAGGCAGCTCGTGAGATGGTCGACCGCATCCGATCGCTCGTTGGGGACGAGCTCGCGAACGGCCTGTGGATGGGCACGTTCCACAGCATCTTCTCCAGAATCCTCAGGCGCGAAGGCAAGCACATCGGATTCACGTCGGATTACTCGATATATGATACCGAGGACACCGAGCGCGTCGTCAAGCTCCTCATGCGCCACTACAACATTGATGAGCGCCAATTCACTCCCAGGGCAGTGCGCTCCCGCATCTCCAAAGCCAAGAACGACCTCGTTTACCCGGAAGCGTTCGCGAGAACGGCGTCGGGCCTCTTCGAAGAGAAGGTCTCCACCGTCTATCGGCCGTATCAGGACGAACTGCGTCGATCGAATGCGATGGATTTCGACGACCTTCTGCTCAATCCGATCCGTCTGTTCAATGAGCATCCCGACATCCTTCAGAAGTATCAGTCTCGGTGGCAATACATACACATCGACGAGTATCAGGATACCAACCGGGCTCAGTACGTGGTCACGCGGCAGCTTGCGGCAGCGCACGGCAACCTCTGCGTCGTCGGCGACGATGCCCAGTCGATCTACGCGTTCAGGGGCGCAGACATCCGCAACATCCTGAATTTCGAGAAGGATCAGAGGAACGTTCAAACCGTCCGTCTCGAGCAAAACTACCGCTCGACGAAACGCATCCTTCAGCTCGCCGATTCGGTCATCAAGCACAACCACGGACAGATCGAAAAAACGCTCTGGACCGACAATCCCGAGGGCGACCACATCGTCGTCATCGAGGCATTGTCGGAAAAGGACGAGGCGCAGAAGCTCCAGCAAACGATTCGAGATCTTCACCTTCGAAGTTCGTTTTCGTACGGAGACTTCGCGATCCTCTATCGCACGAACGCGCAGAGCCGCTCGCTCGAAGACGCTTTGCGCCGCGCTTCGATCCCCTACGAGATTATCGGCGGCGTCAACTTCTATCAGCGCCGGGAGATAAAGGACGCGCTCGCCTACCTCAGGCTCGTTGTCAATCCGAAGGACAACGAGAGCCTGCGACGCATCATTAATTATCCTGCCAGAGGAATCGGAGACAAAACACTGCAGGTCGTCATCGGTTTTGCAGCAGCGAACGGCATCAGCCTGTGGGAAGCCGTGGCTCGAACCGACGAGATCGACCTCCCCCGTCGGGCCAGATCGGTCGTGACCGCATTCAAGGAACTGATTGAGCGACACGCCGAGAACGCGGAGACCAAAGCAGCTGACGATGTTGCTCGAGCGCTCATACAGGAGACGGGGATTCTGACAAATCTCCGGGATGAGAACACGATCGAGGGGCTGGCTCGTTGGGAGAACGTCCAGGAGCTGATCAGCGCCATCGCCGAGTTCGTGTCAAACGACGTCGAGAACCCCACGCTGAGCGGCTTCCTTCAGGAAGTGTCGCTCATCACCAACGTCGACACGGCGAAAGACAGCGATCAGCAGGTCAAATTGATGACGCTGCACTCTTCGAAAGGTCTCGAGTTTCCCGTCGTATGTATAGCCGGTCTCGAGGAAGGCCTCTTCCCGCTGCAAGGCTCAGCTATGGATCCCGCCGACATCGAGGAGGAACGACGCCTGCTGTACGTGGGCATCACAAGGGCGAAACAGTACCTCTTCCTCTCATCGGCGCGGAGCCGGTTCAGGTTCGGCCAGTCGCAGTCGAGCGTGCCCAGCCGGTTCCTGGAGGAGATGGACTCGACAGTCCTGCACAGTGAAACCGGGCGCGATTTCCACGACGCTTCGACTTACGACCACCTGCCCCACAGACGGCAATTTGCCTATCGAGAGAATACGCGGCGTTACCGGCAGCCGGTCGATGACTTGGATGACGCGCGCGACCAACTCGACGAACTCGACGACGCCGCAAGCGAAACCCCGGCCGACCAGATCGTCGCCGGCATGCGCGTGAAGCACGAGTTGTTCGGTTCCGGAAAGGTACTGGCCATTGAAGGGAAAGGCGATCAGGCCCGGGCGACTGTATTCTTCAACCGGGTCGGCCAGAAAAAGCTGGTCCTGAAGTTCGCCAAACTGAAGCACATCCTGTAACGAATGCAGAACCGGCCGTCAGGAATTCGGATCGCCTGGCTCGTCGCGGTCGTCGCCGCCGTTTCGATCGGGTGCAGCGACCAAGCGAAGAAATCGCGCGTGGTAGTCTATACGCCGCATGGGAAAGAGCTTCTCCGCGCTTATGAAGACGCGTTCGAGAAGGAGCACCCGGGCGTCGACATCCAGTGGATCGACATGGGCACGCAGCAGGTCTTCGATCGAGTGAACACCGAAAGCGCGCGACCGCAGGGCAGTGTCTGGTGGGGAGGCCCGGCTTCAGTCTTCGACCAGGCGGCGCGACTCGGACTCCTGGAAGCGTACCAACCGACATGGAGCGAACACATCGTCGCCTCGGCTCGCCACCCGGAGCACTTCTGGTACGGCACGTACGTTACTCCTGAAGTCATCACCTTCAACAACAGAATCGTCCCGCCGGAAGACGCGCCAAGGGACTGGGACGACATCCTGCGCCCCGAGTGGAAGGAAAAGGTGCTTATCCGCTATCCGCTCGCGTCGGGGACTATGCGGACCATTTTCGGAGCAATGATCATGCGCCAGCCGACCGTCGAAGACGGGTTTATCTGGCTCGCTCGCCTCGACGTCAATACGAAATCGTATGCCGCCGACCCCACACAGCTCTATCTGAAACTGGCTCGCGAAGAAGGCGCCGTAACGCTTTGGAACATGCCCGATACAGACCTTCAGATTCGAGATAACGGCTACCCGTTCAGCTATCACGTCCCCGCCTCCGGCACGCCGCTACTGACGGAAGGGATCGCACTTATAAAAGGCGGCCCTCATCGAGAACACGCGGTGGCATTCTACGAGTTCGTAACAAGCCGCGACGCCCTTGTCCGCCAGGCGAACGACTTTCATCGAATCCCGGCGCGGATCGATCTGGATCCCGACAACCTCCCGGAGTGGATTCGAAACGTCGAGATTCGCTCAATGGATGTAGACTGGGAGCGTCTCGCGACAGAGGGCCCCGGTTGGATGCAGCACTGGGACGAACACATCAAGGGACGCGGCGAAGCGTACCTCGAGGAGCGCGGTCTGACTCCCTGATCCGTTTTGCGAATACGCTGAACCGCGTTTACCTTCGTTCAGGCACATTTTCGGCGATCCCCTGGTGACCGCTGAACTGCACTACTGGAAGGAGCACCGATTTCTCAGACCTCATGCGCGCCGTTAAAGGAATATGGTATCTCAGCGTTGTCATCGGTCTTCTCGTCGCAGGGTGCTCGGGTGAGGGGTCGTCGAGGATTTCCCCCCCCGAGGGCATTGTCGGCGGAAGATTCGGATCGTCAGTAGCCGCGTCGGGATCACTTGGAGTGATCGGATCGCCAGGCTCCAACGGGGCCGGAAGCGTTTACGTATACGACTTGGACGGCGGCCCCAAAGTTGTCGCAGAGATTATTCCCGAGGTTGCCATCGAGGGAGATGATTTCGGGAGTGCCGTCGGACTGGCTCCGAACCTCCTCGTGGTCGGCGCACCGCTGCACGAACACGAAGGATTCATTGCCGGCGCCGCATTCGTTTATCACCGCGACAACGACGGACGGTGGCATGAAGACGCCATCCTGGTTTCGAACCTGGCCGGCGATCTCGACTACTTCGGCAGCAGCCTCGCCGTCGGCGAGGAATTGATAGTCATCGGCTCACCCGGAGACGACGAGCGCGGGTCGAATGCCGGCGCTGTGTTCGTGTTCGGAGAGCCCGCCATCGGCTGGGCGCTGCAGGAGAAGCTCACGGCGCCTGACGGCGGTCCCGGAGACCGCTGCGGCTCGAGTGTTGCCATGTTCGAGGACAGAATCCTCGTCGGATGCCCGTACGGATTTGGCTCTGCCATCGGGTCAGGCTCTGCGTATCTCTTCCGACTGTCAGCGATGTCGTTCGTGCTCGAACGCGAGTTCCGGCCGCCGTCAGAGGAAGCAGGCCAGCTTTTCGGATCGGCTGTCGGGATATCCGAGAGAGGCGTTTTCGTGGGCGCTCCCGGGGCAAGCCAGTCGCATCCCAACGGATCCGTACACATTTTCAGTTCCGACGGAACCTCGTGGCAATCGGTCGAAATCCTGAGCGCCGGCGACCAGGTGGCAAGCCGCGGATTCGGAGCCGTATTGAACCTCGACGATGACCTCCTGGTCGTAGGAGCCCAGCGGATGGAAGGCGAGCACTTGGCGCCGGGGTCCGCCTACGTATTCGGCCTCGCCAACGACTCTTGGACGCTTGCGAACCGGTTGCTTGGAAATGACATCGACCGGGCCGACGGTTTCGGTTCGAGCGTTGCCGTTCAAGATGGCCATGTGCTCGTCGGCGCAGCCGGTGATGCCCAGGGCGGCAGCAACGCAGGCGCGGCGTACCACTTCGTCCAGTCGGGCACCGACGGGAAATGATCGGCCTCGGCCGCTCCGACCTGCCTCGTATCCTTCGAGGGCTCCGCGCGTAACAATGGTCACAAAATGACAGAATGACCGACCGCTTGCCAGTGGAACCATCTGAAACTGAATCCATCCGCTCGATACCGGAAGCCCGCCGGATTACGCGGGCGCGCGTTAAGGATCTCGGCGCGCTCGTCGTCAAGTATGGGAAACGGTACATACCGCCCGGAGAGGAGGGGGAGGAAACACGCGCGTCGTCCAGACCTCCCGCTCCCCCGGCGCCCGGCAAACCAATATGGATTCTCCGGCTAGTTCCACCCGCGCTCCTTGCCCTGTTCGCAATCTCATTCGTGTGGGATTTCGAAGACGTGACCCTTGCGGCTTTCGGACGCGTTCTCCATCTCGAAGGCGTCATGCGGATCGTATCCGTCAGCGGAATGATCGGATTCCTCACGAACTGGATCGCCATCACAATGCTTTTCCGGCCGCGCGTACGGCGCCCGCTGCTCGGTCAGGGGCTCATTCCCGCACACCGCGAACGCGTCATCCAGCGCCTCGCGCACGCGGTGACCGATGAGCTCATCAACGAGCAGATCATCAAGGACAAGATCCAGGCGAGCGGCGTCATCGCGAAGTACCGCGAACGCGCCGTATCCATAGTTCGCGGCATTATCGAGGACCCCGAGTTCAGAATCGACGTGAAGCAGCTTGTCGTCGACTACGCGGCCAAGGTCCTGGGCTCCGCCGAAGTCAGAATCCGCCTCGCAGAGATAGCTACCGATAAGCTGGAAAACCACGCCGGACGAGGCGTGAGCGGTCTTGCCCTCCGCTTGTACCGATTCTTTCGCGAAGACGAGTTTCAGGAGCGAATTGACGCGGCGATACAAGACCTGCCCAAGACCCTCGATCGCCTCCTCGACGAAACCGACCATCTGCTGGATGTCGTGCCCGAGAAACTTGAAAAACGGGCCGACGAGATCGAGCGCTGGGTGACCACGGCCGTTCTTAGCTTCGTCGGCCAGATGGATATTCACGGTATGATCCTCGAGAACATGCGGCGCTATGACGAAAGACGACTCGAAGAGCTGATAAAGAACTCATCGAACGAGCAGCTCAACTACATCAAGTACCTGGGAGGCATTCTGGGCTTCTTCGGCGGACTCGTCATCTGGCAGCCCCTCCCGGCCCTCATCGGATTTGCAGCGCTGGGCGCTCTGGTTTTCGGACTCGATTACCTCCTCTCAGGACTCAAGCGCTGATCCAGATCGCCAGCCCCGTCGGATTCGTCAAATCGAAGCGTGTCGAGCACCGTCTCCCATCCGGCCCGGACCCTCGCCGAGTCAGGATACCAGATCAACCGCTCAGGCCTTTCGTAGGGATCGATCTGTCCCCAATCCCACACGGCATCTCCGTCGCGATCAGCGATCAGCCTCAGCCTGTAATTCCCGACCTCGAGATCCTCGATTTTGTAGTCGCCCCGCGTCCGACGAACGGTTTCGAGCTTCAAGGTCCTCCCCTCCTCCGTGTAAACCTCGACAACGACGGGGTCGTTGGATACAACATAACCGGTGAGGCTCCCGGTTTCGTCCGGACTGAGCCTGCGGAATCGACCGGCTCGCAAGGTGTCGACCGCCACGGCATCAGCGTCGATCCGAACCACGACGGTTTCTCCTGGCTGGATCGGAGGCACGAGATGCAGTCGCCACGTGACCCCGTCGTTAGTGACCGGATCGAACCTGAGCGGCACACCTGACGTATCGACCACTGCGACGATGCTTGCGAGCGCCTGCCGCTCCACATACTGACTCAGCTGGAAGCCGGGCGTGTCGCGGATTGTCAGAGGTATCGGCTCGACGGACGCATCCGGATCGAAGCGCACGAATCGAAGCCTCATGGTATCGGCCCTCGCCACGACGTCGAACGGTGGAGCGCCGTTTGTCGCCCGGTTGCCCGTGCTGTCCCTGACTGCGCCGAATTGCTCCACGCGATAGGTGGAGACGCTCAGCGAATCTGTCAAAAGGACGACCCGACGATTGTCGACGGGACTCAGATACAGGCCTGACGCCCGCGTCACATCATCCGAAATCGTGTCCCGAACGGCCCAGACGGCCGGGTCCAGCGCATCGAGCAGCACCGGCTCGGAATAGCGTAGCTCGACGCGCCGGCTCGACGGCGCGCGAGCGGTCACGACCCTCGGGGCTGACGTGTCCGGATTGACAACCCACCAATCATCGAATTTCGCGAGCGATTCGTTTGCAGACGGAAGGTATTGCGCTCTGGGAGGAACGGCGAACCGCTCGCCCGGATCCACCAATCGGTTTCTGTTTCGGTCTTCGAAAGCGTGGATGAGAAAGGGGACTTCCGGCAGAAATCTGAGCGAGAACATACCCTCCGGACCCGTTTGCGTCCGGTAAACCCCAGCGGTCGGCCCCACTCGGCCTGACGTGTCGAGACGCGTCGCCACGACGTCCATGTTCGGAACCGGTCTGCCGGACCGAGGATCCAGGAGCCTTCCCATGATGACGCCGCCGTCGATTCTCGATCCGGTGGACACCGCTCGCACAATCGGTTCTTTCAATGCCACACCGTGCTCGTCGCGAAGCGAGTTGTCGATCGTGAAGACGAAAGTGGTGCCGGAGGCCAGGCTGTCGGCGAACCTCATCTCCAGTCGTCTCCCGTTCCAATGGAGTTCCGGAGGTGCGGCCGGCTCTGGAACGACTGAGAGCGCTCGCGCGAACGAGGGTCTGTCGACGCGCTCTGAAAACTCGAAGCGAATCACGTCGCCGGCGAAGTCGACCGAATTCGAGGGAGGGTGCATTGAGATGAGATCGGGCGGAGTTTGGTCGACTGGGCCTCCACTCGGGGGTACCGGTGTCGCGCACCTGCTGAGGAGCGAGACGAGGATGATCGGAAGGGCCCGGCGAATCACTACGAGCGAACGGAGAAAAACAGATATACCACAGCCGCGATGGACGTACCGACAACGACGGGCTCGGCCCAGCGTCTCCACCCCTCGACCGGAGGCGGTTGTCCTCGCGCTTCTGCCCATGGATCCAGCTGGAGCCGCTCCACGTCAGCTGAGCGAATCACATCCGAGACGCTCTCGTCACAGCGCGACTCATCGACCAGAATTCCCTGCGGCGATATAAATGAATGAGTTACCGACAGATCGACCTTTCTGACGAGGCTGTCGCCCTCGGCTCGGTCATACGCGACGCTCGCTGTCTGAGGATCGTAGCGCAACTCGTGAATCGGCCTTCCCAGCTGGACGGCAGCCGAATCGCCAATGAAGACCGTCAACCCACGGGAAATCCAGTGGCGCGTAAGGAATGGCCTGAGATACGGCATCCTGTTTCCGGGACTCAACTGAAACGTATCGATCTTCCCCGGCACTTCACCCAAGCAGCGAACCGCCATGTTGCCGAGCAACTCCACATTGGTCAACTGCCCCCGTGCCGGCAGCGAGAGCACCACCGGCAGCAGAAGGGCAAGAAGGAAGCTGCGGGACATCGGCTCGCGGGTATTACGGCCAGATGCCGCGTATGCGAAGGGCACTCGCCACCTTGTCGACAGCGATCACGTACGCCCCTATCCGCATCGACACTTCGTACTTCTGAGCGGCCTCATAGACGTTGTCGAAGGCCGCGCGCATCATCGTCCCAAGACGGCGATTAACGCGCTCCAGCGGCCAGAAATAACCCTGTCGGTCCTGCACCCACTCAAAGTAGGAAACGGTTACTCCGCCTGCGTTTGCCAGGATGTCGGGCACGACGAGCACGCCCCTTTCCTTGAGAATCTTATCCGCCGACGGGGTGGTCGGCCCGTTGGCGCCTTCGACGATAACCTTGGCGCGGATGTTCTCCGCATTTCGTGACGTAATCTGATGCTCCTTGGCAGCGGGAACCAGGAGGTCCACGTCGGAGACAAGGAGGGCTTCGTTGTCGATCGCCTCGGCGTTCGGATACCCGGCGAGGGAATTATCGTGCTCGCGGGAGTAAGCGATCATCTCCTCGATGTCGAGACCGTCCTCCTTGTAGTAACCGCCGGAGACGTCTGAAACGGCCTTGATCGTGCATCCCCGCTCCGACAGCAGTTGGGCCGCGACCGATCCCACGTTACCGAAACCCTGAACGGCGACCGAGCATTCCGACGGATCGAGCCCCAGCCGCTCCAGTGCTGCAGTGGCTACGACCATGACGCCGCGTCCGGTCGCACCCACACGACCTTGCGATCCGCCGAGGATGATCGGCTTGCCGGTGACGACTGCCGTTTCCGTTCGACCGGCGTGCATCGAGTACGTGTCGACGATCCACGCCATGATCTGCTCGTTCGTGTTCATGTCCGGCGCAGGGATGTCGCAGTCGGGGCCGAAAACGTTGATCATATTGGCCGTGTACCGCCGGGTAATCTTCTCCAGCTCCTGCGGCGAAAGCTCGCGCGGGTTGCAGCGAACGGCTCCTTTCGCTCCTCCAAAGGGTACACCGATGACCGCACACTTCCACGTCATCCATGCCGCGAGCGCCTTCACTTCCTCCAGATCGACGTCGGGGGCGAAGCGAATGCCCCCTTTGCTCGGACCCAGCACCTCGTTGTGGATAACACGGACCCCTTCGAAAACTTCGACGCGACCGTCATCCATTCGAATCGGGATGGCCGTGATGTGGATTCGGGACGGCGTGCACAGAAACTCGTAGAAACCGCGCTCAAGGTTCAAAAGTTGGGCGGCGGTATCGAACTGCTCCACCATTGACTCGAACGGATTCTCGCGATTGAAGAACGGCGACGGCTCCTTGTAGATCGATTTCTTGTAGACCAGCTCGCGGTATAGATCGTTATTCACGGGTGGGACGGTTAATTTGATGCGCTCGGCGCCCAATATACCCCTCCTACGAGCACAATAGAGACCGGTTTTCAGAACCTTTTAATCCAGCTCAGGGCCGGACGATGCCTGGTGACAGCTTTCCCTTGGAACCCGTTTCCAAATCACGTGCCAAGATCATCGCGGACCTTGACCGTGGATCGAGCCGGCGTGAGCATGGCCTCTTTCGGATTGAGGGCTGGCGCGCTCTTGCGTCCGCCGTTGCGACGCATGCAAGGCTTGAGGACGTCGTCGTCCGCGAGGGCGCCCTGACGCCCGAACGAATTGCCCTGCTCCGATCCGCGAACGTGCGCGCCGTTTCGAGCATCAGATCGAAGGGAATGGCGCAGCTGACGTCTGTAGTGCAGGACCAGGGCATCGTTGCCACCGCCCGGATGCGTCTCGCTTCCGTGGCCGACGCTGCGCGGGGTCGCCGAGTCCTCGCTCTCGACGGAGTGCAGGATCCCGGCAATGTGGGAACACTGATCCGCACGGCCGCCTGGTTCGGGATCGACGCGGTCATCGGAGACGGCGCCACAGCGGATTTCTTCAATCCGAAAGTCGTGAGAGCGACGGCTGGCGGTATCTGGGACGTTTGGCTCGTGAGGAGCGACGATCTCAGTTCTGCCTTATCGGCCCTTAAGTCTCAAGGGTTTGCCTGCTACGGAGCCGACCTGGGGCACGCGGAGGGTTTGAACTGGCAAGAGGAGGCGAAATCAATCCTGGTGCTCGGCAGTGAAGGCCATGGGTTGTCTGACGGCGTACGTCCCCTTCTTGACGGATTTGTGCACGTGCAGGGTAGCCGGAGAGAAGCGCGCGGCGTCGAGTCGCTGAACGTCGCCGCGGCCGGAAGCATTCTCCTGGCCCGCTGGGTCGAGTAAACAGCCCAACGCCGATCATCTCATCCGCGGTACATCCCGGCCCGAAGCGTTACACCGTTAGCACGAATCGCGCCCGCAGCACCCACGGCTGTCGACGACGGTCTCGGTTCTGCCGAAAATGCGGGCACGGTCGGTCGAGCCCCCCGCCAGACGGACGAAAGCATTATATTAAACAGTTTGCATCAATCGACTGGTCGCATCCCTCTCAAGCAGTTTCGGATGGAGTCTCCTGAGTATTCCGTCGCGTCTTCAGCGCAGGCTGCCGTCGTCCCGATGGAAAAACCGCTGAAACTCGAGCGCAGGGGACGCGGTCTGACTGTGGGCGTGCCTCGCGAGCTGATCAATGAGGAGCGCCGGGTCGCGCTAAGCCCCTCCGGAGTCTCTTCTCTGGCCGCCTGCGGTCACGACGTCATCATCGAGAAAGGCGCGGGCAAGCTCGCCCACTTTCCCGACGGCCTGTACACGAACGAAGGCGCAGAGATCGCCGACTCGGCGGCCGATATCTACGGACGCTGCGACCTTATCGTGAAGGTTGCCCCGCCGAGCGGCGATGAGCTGAACATGCTCCGCGAGAAGCAGATTCTGATCTCCGCGCTTCACCTCGGCAATGCGACGAAGGAGTTCTTTGGGCGGATGATGGAGCTGTCGGTAACCGGCATTGGATTCGAATTCATTAAGACGGGAGACGGTACCTACCCCATCGTGCGCATGATGCACGAAATCATGGGGTCGATGTCAATCCAGATTGCAGCACGCTACCTGGAAAGTGCGGAGGGAGGCGCCGGACTCGTGCTCGGCGGGATTTCGGGAGTTCCCCCGGCTCACGTGCTGATACTTGGCGCTGGAGTGGTCGGTGAGTGGGCGGCGCGCACGGCGCTTGGTTTCGGCGCTCGCGTCACCGTCCTCGACTCCGACCTCGCGAGCCTGAGGGCGCTCGAACACTACGTCGACCGACGCATCACAACTGCGATGGCGAACGAACAGTACATCAGACGTTTCGTTGGATCGGCGGACGTGATCATCGGCGCAATGGTTCACGGAGGGTCACGATCGCCGGTCCTGGTCACCGAGGAGATGGTTGCCTCCATGCGACCGGGATCGGTCATCGTAGATGCAGTGATCGACCAGGGCGGATGCATTGAGACGTCACGACCCACCTCGCACTCGCAGCCTGTGTTCACGGAGCACGGCGTCATACACTACTGCGTCCCGAACATGCCCTCCAACGCAGCTCGCACGGCGACAGACGCCCTGACAAATGTGCTCGTCCCCTTCCTCCTGGAGATCGGGGACTGTGACACGGTCAACGAAGCACTGTGGCGCAACGAAGGACTCCGCAACGGTACGTACGTGTACAGGAGACACCTCACGAAAAAGAGCCTGGCCTCGCTGTTCGGTATGCCGCACCGCGACATCGAGCTGCTGATCGCCTCCGGGATTTGACTGTCATCGCCGCCGATGCGCATCCCCGACGACAAGATCGAAGAGATCCTGAGCGCGGTCGACATCGTCGACGTGGTGTCTGACTACGTGGCGCTGAAAAAGCGCGGCACAAATTTCTTCGGCCTGTGCCCATTCCACAACGAAAAGACGGCCTCGTTCAGCGTGAATCCCGAACGGGGGATATACAAGTGCTTCGGTTGCGGGAAAGGGGGCAATGTCTTCAGTTTTCTCCGCGAAATCGAAAAAATCGACTTCGTGGAGGCCGTCCGAATGGTCGCTGAAAGGGCGGGCGTTGCCCTGCCGACACCATCCGCCGCGCAATCTCAGGAGTCGAGCGCCGTCGACTCGATCTATCACGCCTTGCGAATGGCCGGCCGCTTCTTTCACTCAGAGCTGACCACGACGGATGCCGGGAAGCCTGCACTCAAGTATCTCAGAGATCGCGGATTCGAAGACGACACGATAAGACGGTTTGGCCTCGGCTACGCACCCGACTCGTGGGATGCACTCATAAACCACGCAACAAAGGAAAGCGTCTCAATCGAGTATCTCGACAAGGCCGGGCTCATCATCAAGCGGGAGAAAGGGGATGGCTACTACGATCGCTTTCGTGGCCGCGTGATTTTTCCGCTCCTCACGCAGGTCGGTCAGGTGGTGGGCTTCACGGGCCGGATCCTCGACGACGACGAGAAGCAGGCCAAGTACGTCAACTCACCCGAAACGCAGGTGTACCACAAAGGTCGAATCCTTTACGGACTGCATTTCGCCAAGAACGACATACGGAAAGCCGAGGAAGCATATCTCGTCGAGGGAAACACGGACGTTATCAGCCTCCACCAGGCGGGGATCACGAACACGGTGGCAACCAGCGGCACGGCGCTCACGTCAACCCAAGTCAAACTGTTGGGTCGCTATACCGACTCGGTAATCCTGCTATTCGATGCCGATCAGGCCGGCGTCGCGGCGATGGAACGGAGCATCGATTTGCTCCTGCAGGCCGACATGAAGGTCCGCACGCTTCGGCTTCCGGAGGGGTTCGATCCCGACGGCTTCGTGCGGAAGAAGGGCCGTGACAACTTCTTGGTCTATTCCGACGCGCACAAGACCGATTTCGTCTCATTCAAGCTCTCGACGGCCGGATACTCGGGGTCGGAGACCGATCCGGAGCTCCTGTGGGAAGCTATTCGGTCGGTTCTGAAGTCGATCGCGCTGATTCCAAACGCGATTCGCCAGGAAGCGTACCTGCGTCTCGTGGCCGGGCAGACCGGGATGCCGGATGACAAGCTTCGCGCGGAGCTCCCGGCGCTCCGGCCAAGGCAGGTCAGACAGCCAGCACGCAGGCCCATTGAGCGCACTACGACCGTGGATGTTGAGGAGAAACCAGGACCCTCCGGTGCAAAGGAGGCGATTGAGCCCCGCGAGCAGACGCTGATCCGACTCATGCTTGAGCATGGTGAAGAGCTCATCGGATTCGTGCTCAATCACATGGGACTCGAGGAGTTCTCCGAGGGGGTCGTCCGCAGAACGGTTCAGCACCTCCTTGACATGTACAGTGAGGGCGACGTCGAGCCGGCTCGCCTGTTGTCAAACCTGGACGACCCCGAGGTTCAGGAACTCGCCGCCGGAGTCATGATCGATCTCGAAGAACCATCCAAGAACTGGATGTCAAGGCACGATATCGACGTCCCGCAGCTCCACGCCAATGCAAAGCGCTCCGCGACCAACGCCATGACGTACCTGAAGCTGAACCGGGTGCACCACGCAATCGAAGAGATGCAGCGCAGACTTTTCAAGGCGCAGACCGATGGGTCGGATCTGACCGCGCTTCTCGAGGAGATGAGGTCGCTGCAAGCGCTCAAGAAGGACATTGCGAGCCGGAAGTATCTGAAATGGAGTCATTCTTGAGTCAACGCAGTACAACAGACCAAAGGCTTGCATTGCTTCTGACTTGTCCTTTTGCGAGATTTCTTTATTAACCCACTTATTTCGGTCATTCGGGTGCTCATTATCGGGTCTGGCTGGAGACGCTGCTTCGCGGTACCGGCACTCTCCCTCCTGTTTTGCGTGACTTGCGTTCACGCGCAGTCTCAGGAGGGAGGTTCGCGGTTTGTGCGATGGGCATCCAACGATGCTCAGGCGCTTTTTGCTGTCGTTGCCCCGTACGCACCGGCGTTTGCCATCGGGTCAACCGCGATGGTAAGCTCGAGCTCGGCCATCGACCGGCGAATTAGCACTGCAGCGCATTCCATGATGGGTACTGACCTGCCCTTACCTCTTGCGGTATCAAACGAAGCTGGCAGCCCAAAGGCGACGATATTCGCAGCCGCGGTGTTTGGCGCCACACTTGTGACCCGAAATGAACGGCTTCAGGACGCCGCCTTCACGTCACTCCAGTCTCTCGCACTCGCCGGCGGCATGTCGTATGCAATCAAGTATTCGCTCGGTCGCGGCCGTCCATACGACGGATACGACGCGTCGGAGTTCGCGCCCTATTCAGGAAATACGTCCTTTCCGTCGGGACATACCACGGCGGTTTTCGCCCTCGTGACTCCCTGGGTGTACTATTACCCGAGTCCGCTCACGTACGGCCTCCTTGGGGTTGCGGGCGGCACCGCTGTCGCCCGCGTCGCCAAGCAGCATCATTGGCCGACCGACGTCGTGGCCGGGGCCGCGCTCGGCTTC